>NZ_JBSHBJ010000007.1:208089-253508 GCF_053611945.1 Kribbella sp. NPDC054772
TGGCTGGCGGGGGGGCGCCGCCGCTCTCGGCGGCGGCGCTCGCCGCCCACACCCCGAGGGCGGCACCCGCCCCACCCCCCCCCACACGCACGGCGCGGGTGGCCCGCTCCGGACGGCTTCGGGGTGCGCGTCCGGCGCGGGGGTCAGCGGAGGCCGAGAGACTTGATCAGCTCGGCGCTCACCTGGCGAGGGGCCGGCAGGGTGCCGGGCTTGCCCTGGCCTTCCAGCGAGGTCGCCACCAGCCGGTGGCAGCCGAACGCCTCAGCGGTGAACGACAGCACGCCGCGGTCGTTGTCGGTGAAGCGCAGGACGTAGGTGGGACCGAGTTCCTTGGTGCACATGTTCGGCTTCTTCGCGACGGGTTTCGCCGCGTTCACCAAGGCGAACAGTGCGGTGGCCTGCGTGCCGTTGCGTTTGCTGTTGACGGTCGCGTAGTCCTGCCCGGCCGCCTGCGGGTCGTACTGGCAGATGGTCACGCTGACCGGCTGGAACGTCGATGCGGCGACACCCTGGCCCCAGACCACCTTGTCGGCGGCCGTGCGGACTGCGGTGATGGTCTCGGGGCAGTCCGTGCTGGGAGTGCCGCTGGGGGTGGCTGACGGGCTGGGGGTGGTCGGTGTATCCGTGGGCTGGGCGGCGGGCGGGGACGAGGCGTTCTCGGAGCCGCAGGCGGCGGCAAATCCGAGTACAGCCACGACGAGCGTCGCACCGATCAGGCCCCGTGTCCGTAGTGCACTCACGACTCGGTTCCTTCCGGGTTGGCAAGGTGCACCATCATGGTGGAACGGGGTCACGCCGCGCGTGCCAGAACATCACGGCAGCGCGTCTTTCCGGTCACGTCGCGGGATCGTGCGGCAACCGAGGCACAGCTGTAACGTCGGCGTACTGGTCGCCGAACGCGCCGCCGGGCGCGCCGCGTCGGCTTGCCGCTGTCTACGATGCTGTGTCGTGGGCCGGAAGAAGAACGCCGCCGCGGCGGCCGCGGCGCGGGAGCGCGAGGAGTGGCAGCTCGGTGTCGACTGGGCACGCTGGCTGCTGTCCGGCAACGCGCCGCAGGAGCTGACCATGTACGGGCTCGTCCTCGACCCGGGCGAGGCGGCGTACATCCAGACCACCGCGCAGTACGCCAGGCTGTACGGCGGCAACGGCCGCTACACGGCCAGCGGCGGCTTCGTGATCGGCAAGCCGGCGCTGGTGCTCGGGCTGATGGCCGCCAACGCCGCGGTGAACGCGAGCCGGAAGGCCGCGGCCAAGCGGGACATGCAGCAGTCTTGGCGCGACGTCCAGGAACTCCCGGTCGTGGCGACCAACTACCGGCTGCTCTGCCACCTGCCCACGAAGGGCTGGATGAGCTTCTACTACAGCGCCGTCCAGGAGTTCTACCCCGATCCGGCGAACTGGACGATCACCTTCGCGTTCCAGAACGCCGTACCGCTGCGGCTGTCCGGGCTGGCGATTCCGACCTTGTCGGTGCTGACCTCCTGGTCCGTGCTCGGGAACAACCGGTGGCAGGGTGAACCGGGGATCGCGCCGCTGATCCAGGAAGCCGTCGGTTCGCAACTCGGAGGCAGTTCCGCCGACCAGATCCAGGGTGAGGTGGTCGACGGCGAAATCGGTCCCGGCGAGCCTCGGCGACTCGGTAATCTGGACCTATGACGAGCCCGTACGAAGACGACGAGCCGCTGCTTCCGGACCAGACCCGTGACGATGACCCGCGGACCTGGGGTGACAACGACTTCGGCAACAACGACGACGACGATCGCATCCTGCGCGAGGTCCCCCCGCACCACGGATGAGCCCGGCCGCACGGCCTGGACGTGCTGACACCTGATCGGCCCGCCGAGCCAGTGCGTGGGGTGGCGCTGACGCGCTTTCGAGTGGCGGTCCTGCCGTCGGTGCCGGAGAATCCGTCGCATCAGCGGAAGACGGTCGACGCGCTGCTGCGGTCGATCCGGGGGAGTCGTGAACTGGCCGGGTGTCCGGAACCGCCGACGCCCGCCTTCCCGCCGTCCCTGGATCAGCTGGTGCGAACGATCGTGGAGTTCGTCAACTGAGGGGGAGTGCGTGGAGCTTCGGGGGTTTTCCGACGGGTACGGCGTCCAGGTCGCGAGCTGGGCGCGGAACGAGAGGGAAGTGGCGTTGCTGTCCGGGCGGGTGGAGTATCCCTTCCCGGTGGACCTGCGGACGAGCTGGCGGACGGTCGAGGAGGACATCCACTCCTATCTGCTGTTCGACGGTGAACGGCCGGTCGGGTACGGCGAGGTGTGGCTGGACGACGAGGAGGACGAGGTCGAGCTCGCCCGGATCATCGTGGACCCGAAGGTCCGGGGTCGCGGGTTCGGCGGTGAGCTGGTCCGAGCGCTGCTCGGGCCCGCGCTCGACGCCGGGTACTCGGAGGTGTTCGTCCGGGTCCGGCCGGAGAATGCGCCGGCGATCCGGGCCTATCACGGCAGCGGATTCGTCGACGTCCCCGCCGCGTTGATGGAGGAGTGGAACGACGGACAACCGGTCCCGTACCGCTGGATGCGGTACGCCGGTGAGCAGGTGGACGCCGGCGAGCTCAGGGGCTGAGGTTGTGCGTCCACCTGCCGATGGCAGGTCTTACTAGCGAGTCTGGGCGGAGCGCAGCAGGTCGCGGATCTCGGCCAGCAGTTCCTGGTCCGTGGTCAGCGGCGTGGTCTCCGGCTCCGGCTCCTGGCCGCGCTTACGGCGCTCGGCCAGCTTGTTCAGCGGCATCACGATGAAGAAGTACACCGCTGCCGCGACGAACAGGAAGTTCAGCGCGGCGTCCAGGATCAGGCCGATCGAGAACTTCGCGCCGTTGATCTCGAAGCTCCAGACCTTGGAGATGTCCGCCTTGCCGAAGATCGCAGCGACCAGCGGGTTGATCAGACCTTCCACCAGCGCGGTGACGATCTTCCCGAACGCGGCGCCGATGACGACGGCGACCGCGAGGTCGACGACGTTGCCGCGCATGATGAATTCTTTGAAGCCCTTGAGCATGTGAGGGTGCCTCCACGAAGCGGGTGGGATGTACCCGGACAAGTTAGGGCCGCAGACCCGCGAGAGCGAGGTACCGCGCCGGTCAGGGAACGCTTCGTGCCCTGACCAGTCCGCAGAGTGATCAACTGGTGTCGTTCGTCAGCGCCACGGTGAGTCGGGCGCTCGCACCGGCCTGGGCCAGTCTGCCGGCGATCTCGGGGCTGGTCGCGACCACGATCAGCGCGCCGGAGCTGCCCGAGCCCGGAGTCGGCAGGGCAACCACGGGGACAGCCTTGGCGAGCAGGTCTGCGGCGCCCGCGGTCGTGCTCGTCGCGGCGTACACGTTGAGCTTGTCGCCGACGCGCAGGAGCGCGCTGATGTCGGCGTCGTCGATGCGGAACGGGTAAGCGAGAGAACCGCGTGGCACGGCGGGTGGCGCCAGGAATCTGGCGTCGGTGAGTGGTTCGCCGGCTCTGACCGGGCCGCTCAGCACCCGGGCGCTGAGATCGGCGCCGGGTTTGAGCGCGCCAGTCGGCACGACGCCGGGCGGCAGGTCCACCGTGCGGAGGTCGTCGTGCGTCGGCACGGCGCCGCCGGTGAGGTCGCGGGCAGCGGCCAGCACAGCGACCGTCGGAGGCGGTGCGGGGGAGAGGGCGAGAAGTCCGAAGTACACGGCGGCCGCGGCGGCGACGCCGGCGAGGAGCCGACGGTGCCACCGGGCGGCGCGAACAAGGTCACGAAGTGCGGAAGGGATTGTCATGCCGGAGAAGGTACGAGTTTCGCCGACACCCTCCCGTCAGTTATCCACAGGCGCGGTGGTTCAGGCGGCGCTGGTGCCCGAGGACGAGCCACTCGAGGACGATCCGGACGAGCCCGACGAGGAGGACCCCGACGACGAAGAACCGGACGACGATCCACCGGAGGACGAGCTGCCGGACGAGCCCGACCCGTTCGACGACGAGCCGGACGAGCCCGAAGAGGACTCGGACTTCGCCGGCACCGAGCTCTTGCCGGAGGACCGGCTGTCGGTCCGGTAGAAGCCGGAACCCTTGAACACGACGCCGACGGCGTTGAAGACCTTGCGCAGGTTGCCCTGGCAGTTGGGGCACACGGTCAGTGCGTCGTCCGTGAAGCTCTGGCGCACCTCGAGCGCTTCGCCACAGTCGGTGCACTGGTACTGGTACGTCGGCACGGTCGGTTCCCTTCAAGCCGCTGGCACTCCTACTACCCGACTGCTAATAATGCGCCAGCGGCCCGAAGTATTCCAACTCAGGCCTGTCGGCGCACTGTTCGGCGCACTGTGAAGTTCCAGCAACCGGCGACCACGTTCCGCACCTGAACACTGTCCACGACCGGGTCCTCGAACAGTCGTTTGAGCTCGATCTCACTCGTCCCGGGATCCGCGACGACACCGTCCAGCATCTGACCGTCCGCGCTGTACGGACGCAGTACCGCCCGCCGGTCCCGGTAGTCGATCGGGAAGCTGTCCGCGGCCGGCGCCGAGCAGGTGGACAAGTGGACGAATACCGGCCCGACCTCGGCATACGGTCCGCCGACGGTCATCGGGCGGTGCGCGACCAGTGCGATGCTTTCGCCGGCGTCCGCGACCGTGAGGCAGCAGCGCAGTGGCTCACCGCCTCCGGAAACCAGCGGTACGACGACGTTTCCGAAGTCGTCGTAGCCGTTGCAGCGGATCCGGTCCAGCGCGGAAAGGGGGACGGCTTCATACCTCAACTCTGCGTTCATGTCGAGGGAACGCAAAGCAACGCAAAGTTGTGAGGGACTCCATTTGGGGTGGGCGGGGGGATTCTCTACGGTTGGTCCGTGCGTCGCCTGCTTCGAGCTCTCATCTACAGCGGAATCGCCCTCATCACGCTCCTCGTGGTGATCGCGGGAACCGTCATCTTCGTCGTCCGCCACTCGTTCCCGACGTACGACGGGACGATCGATCTGAACGGGCTGGACGCCGATGTCAGCGTGGTCCGGGACGCCAACGGCATCCCGCAGATCTACGCCGACTCCCCGGCCGACCTGTTCGCCGCGCAGGGGTATGTGCACGCGCAGGACCGGTTCTTCGAGATGGACTTCCGGCGGCACGTCACCTCCGGCCGGCTGACCGAGCTGTTCGGCAAGACGGCGCTGGAGACCGACAAGTTCGTCCGGACCCTCGGCTGGCGGCGGGTCGCGGAGCAGGAGCTGCCGCTGCTCAGCCCGAGCACCCGGGAGTACCTGGACGACTACGCCCGCGGCGTCAACGCGTACCTGTCGAAGCACAGCGGCTCCGGTCTCAGTCTCGAGTACGGCATCCTGTCGCTCCAGCCCGGCGGCCCGAAGAACTACACCCCGGAGCCTTGGACCGCGGCGGACTCGCTGTCCTGGCTGAAGGCGATGGCGTGGGACCTCGGCGGCAACCTGGACGAGGAGATCACCCGGACCAAGCTGCTGTCCGCGTTCCCGGCCCGCAACGTCGAGAGCCTCTACCCGCAGTACCCGTACGAGCGGAACCAGCCGATCATGGAGTCGGGCTCGATCGGCAAGAACGGCAAGTTCACCACCGCACCGGTCAGCACCGAGGTCCGCCGGGGCATGCTCACCCAGGACCTGCTCAAGTCGCTGGACTCGGTGCAGAAGGTCGCCAAGGGGCTGCCGCAACTGCTCGGACAGGGTGACGGCGTCGGGTCGAACTCGTGGGTCGTCTCCGGTGACCACACCACCACCGGCAAACCGCTGCTGGCCAACGACCCGCACCTGGGCGCGACCATGCCGGGCATCTGGACGCAGGTCGGCCTGCACTGCAACAACGTCAGCAAGACCTGTCCGTTCGACGTCTCCGGCTTCAGCTTCTCCGGTCTGCCCGGTGTGGTGATCGGGCACAACAACGCGATCTCCTGGGGCTTCACCAACCTCGACCCCGACGTCCAGGACCTGTACCTGGAGCGGATCGACGGCAACAACGTCCTCTACAACAACAAGTGGCGCGCGATGACCACGCGCGAGGAGACGTTCAAGATCGCCGGTCAGGACGATCCGGTGAAGATCACTGTCCGCGAGACCCGGCACGGTCCGCTGATCTCCGACGTCGGCGAGGACGAGAAGAAGGTCGGCGAGCAGTCCGCGTCGCAGGCGAAGTACCCGAAGGCGTACGGCGTGGCGCTGCAGTGGACCGCGCTGAACCCGGGGCGCACCGCGGACGCGCTGTTCGCGATCAACACCGCCCAGAACTGGACCCAGTTCCGGGCCGCCGCCGCGCAGTTCCAGGTGCCTTCGCAGAACCTGGTGTACGCCGACACCGAAGGCCACATCGGGTACCAGTCGCCCGGACTGATCCCGATCCGCACGACCGGCCGTGGCGACTGGCCGGTGCCCGGGTGGGACCCGAAGTACTCCTGGAAGGGCTACATCCCGTTCGACGCGTTGCCGAACGAGTTCGACCCACCGAGCGGGATCATCGTCACCGCGAACCAGGCCGTGGTGCCGAACACGTACACGTACTACCTGACGAACTCGTGGGACTACGGCTACCGCTCGCAGCAGATCCTGGACCGGATCAAGGACGCCGGGAAGCTGGACGCGAACGCGATGGCGTCGATCCAGCTGGACACCAAGAACAAGGCCGCCGAGATGGTGGTGCCGTACCTGCTGCGGATCAGTATCGACGACGCGTTCGACAAGCAGGGCCAGGACACCCTGCGGAACTGGGACTTCACCCAGCCGCCGGACTCCGCGGCCGCCGCGTACTTCAACGTGGTCTGGCGCAACCTGCTCTCGCTGACGTTCCACGACCAGCTCCCCGAGGGCACCTGGCCGGACGGCGGCTCGCGCTGGTTCGAGGTGATCCACAACCTGATCGGCCAGCGCAACAGCGGCTGGTGGGACGACATCCGCACACCGCAGCGGGAGAGCCGCGACGACATCCTGCGTGAGGCGCTGATCAACGCCCGGACCGAGATCACCCAGAAGATGGCGCGCGAGCCGTCCAACTGGCAGTGGGGCCGGCTGCACAAGCTCACGCTGACCAACCAGACGCTGGGCACCTCCGGCGTCGGGGTGGTCGAGAAGATCTTCAACCGCGGCCCGTACGAGCTCGGCGGCGGTACGTCGATCGTCGACGCGACCTCGTGGGACGCCTCCGAGGGGTACCAGGTGACCTCGACCCCGTCGATGCGGATGGTGGTCGACCTGTCCGACTTCGACCAGTCCCGCTGGGTGAACCTGACCGGTGTGTCCGGGCACGCGTTCTCGCCGAACTACACCGACCAGACCGACCTGTGGGTCAAGGGCGAGACCCTGCCGTGGGCCTACACCAAGGGTGCGGTCGAGGCGACCCGCAAGCACTCGCTCACCTTCACCAAGCCCGGCAACTAGGTCACCACGCGGGCGTGCTGGCCTCGGCGAAGAGTTCTTCGGGCCAGGTCCAGAGCGCCCGCGGGGTCAGCAGGATCGAGATCGTCCCGTCCGCGGGTGTGGTGGACCAGAGCGAGCCGAGTCCGCCCGCCCAGCCGTACCGGCCGCCGCCGACGGACATCCCGTAGCCCCATCCGGTGTCCGGGCCGAGGAAGTCGGCGGCCGCCGTACGCTGCGCCGGTGTCAGCTGGTCGCTCGTCATCTCCGCGACGGCCGCCGGGGACAGCAGATCGCCGCTCAGCAGCATCCGCGTGAACACGTGATAGTCGTCGATCGTCGAGATCAACCCACCACTCGCGTCCGGGAACGACGGCGGAGTCAGCCACTGGCTCTCCGCGGCCGGGTCCAGTACGTCGTCCCCGACGTACGCCGTGGTGAGGCGGGCGGGATCCACCGCGGTGAACCCGGTGTCGTGCATCCCCAGTGGCTCGAAGATCCGCTCGCGGAGGAACTCCTCCAGCGGCCGCCCGGTGACCCGTGGGAGGAGTACGCCGAGGATGTGCGAGCCGGTCGAGTACAGCCACCGCTGACCCGGTTGGTACTGCAGCGGCAGCGTCGCGAGGCGCTTGATCCACTCGTCAGGCTCCAGCGGAGTCCGCGGTACCGGCGGCCCGAACGTGTGCAGCTCCAGCTCGGCCTCCCGCTGCCGCAGCGCCGGGTTGTCCGACTCGCCCAGCCCGAGCCGGAACGTGAGGAGATCCCGCACCGTGATCGGCCGCTCCGCCGGGACGGTGTCGTCGATCGGCCCGTCCGGATCCCGCAGTACGACGGGATGCGCGAGCTCGGGCAGTACGTCGGCCACCGGGGCGTCCATGGACAGCCGCAGGTCGTCGACCAGGAGCATGGTCGCTGCGGCAACGATCGGCTTGGTGAGCGACGAGATCCGGAACAGACTGTCCCGCTGCAGCTCCGGACCGTCGTACTCCGTTCTGCCGAGCACCTCGATCCGCGTCTCGTCACCACGGCTCACCAGACTGATGAGTCCGGGCATCGCACCGTTGTCGACGTACTCGCGCAGCATCAGCTCAGTCCACCAGCGAACGGCATCGCGCGCCACTGGGTGGCGAACATGCGGATCCCGTCGGCCAGTGCGGGCATCTGTGGGACCAGTGGGGTGCACACGAGGACCTGCAGTGCGCGGACCAGGTCCATCACCTGCTGGATCTGCGGGTCCAGCGTCGGGAGACCGCGGGCCTGCGCGCCCTCGTCGTACGCCTTGCAGAGGTCGGGGCCGAAGCCGGCGAGGTCCCATTCGATCGGTCCGAGGCCGACGTCCTCGAAGTCGGCCCACAGCGGGCCGTCGACCGTGGTGATCAGGTTCCACGACGGCGCGTCGCCGTGCAGCGGCTGAATGGTCGCTGAGGGGAACGCCGCCTCGAAGGCGCTGCGGCTGGTCAGAACCGGCTCCAGCACCTTCCACTCGGCGCGTGCCCGCTCGACGTCCTCCTGCTCGAGCAGGTCGGGTACTGCCTCGACTGTGGCGAGACCCGGTCCGATCAGACGCAGCGGGGTCATCCAGGGCAGTTCACCCGGGTAGTCGGCGAGTCGCGCGTGCAGCTCTGGTACACGAGTGGTCGCGCCGTAGTAGTCGGGCTCGGCGGCCTGGTCAACCTCGACGTACGTCCAGAACGTCATGGACAGCCCGTCCTGAGTGACCGGCTCGCGAGGCACCAGTGGGCTCGGCGGCACCACGGGGAAGCCCTGCTCGGCCAACCAGGCGACGACGTCCAGCTCGCGCTGTTGCCTGCGGACTGCGGGCTCCGGCTCCTTGAGACCGTCCGGGAGGTTCATCGGCACCCGGGCGACCACTGAGGTCGGTTTCAGGTGCACCACCGTCGAGAACGCGGTGTAGAGCACTGTCGGGTCGGTGACCGTCAGGCCGAGGTTGTGAGCGGCTGTGGCTGCGGCTTGGACCGCGGTCTCAGTCATCTCCCGATCTTCGCAGCGGGATCAAACGATTTGGCGTCAACGCGGCGTCGACCGGCTGGTCGTGCGCGTCGGACGGGAGCGCGTCGACGATCTCGGTGTCGTACACGGCGGCCCAGATCGGCGTACCGGACCTGGTGCGGGCGAGGGCGCGGTCGTAGGAGCCGCCGCCGCGGCCCAGGCGGACTCCGTCGCGGGAGACGGCCACGGCCGGGCAGATCACGAGCTCGGCGGTAGCGATCGCGTCGGAGCCCAGATCGATCGGCGGCTCGGACAGTCCGAGCCGGCCGGGCACCAGGTCGGCCGCACCGGGCGCAACGCCCCAGCCGAGGTCGTTGTCGGCGTACAGGATCGGCAGCAGCACCTCATGGTGTGTCGCGAGCAGCCAGTCGATCAGCGCACCGGTCTGCGGCTCCGGACCCATCGAGACGTACACAGCGACCCGGTACACGTCCGGCAACACCTGTTGGGCGCTCGCCAGCAGTCCGTCCGCGTGGGCCCGCTGCCCCCGCGCCTCCAGGAAGTGCTGCCGCGCCACGGCCTTGGTTTCAAACACGCTCTGATCGTAGGAGCGTGACGCGGGCAACACTGGGATTACGTCCTGTCGCCTAGGGTTGGTGCATGGGTGAGGTGGGTCTCAGACAAGCGCAGGAGAAGATGCGTGCCGCCGGTGCTGCCGACGTCGCGATCCGCGTCTTCACGCACTACTACCGGCTGCTCGAGTCCGGCCAGCACGGGAAGATCCCCGAGGCCGACATCGAGCCAGTGGGCGATCTGCCCCACCTGGACCACCTGGACACCGACCCGGACGCGCTCCGGGCCGCGCTGGCCGAGACCGTGGTGATCAAGCTCAACGGCGGCCTCGGCACGTCGATGGGCGTCACCGGCCCGAAGTCCGCGCTGCCGGTCAAGGACGGGCTGAGTTTCCTCGACATCATCGCCCGGCAGATCCTCAGCACCCGGCGCGCGTACGACGTACCGCTGCCGCTGGTGCTGATGAACTCGTTCCGCACCAAGACCGAGTCGCTGCAGATCCTCGGCGAGTACGACGGCCTCGCGATCGACGGCCTGCCGCTCGACTTCCTGCAGAACATGGAACCGAAACTGCTCGCCGACGACCTGACCCCGGCCGAGTGGGAGCCGGACCCGGAGCTCGCCTGGTGCCCGCCCGGACACGGTGACCTGTTCACCGCACTGGTTGCCTCCGGCACCCTCGACGCGCTCCGCGAGCACGGCTTCCGGCACGCGTTCATCTCGAACGCGGACAACCTCGGCGCGACACCGGACCCCCGGATCGCGGCGTGGATGGCCGAACACGACGTACCGTTCGGGATGGAGGTCTGCCGGCGGACGCGCTCGGACCGCAAGGGCGGGCACGTCGCGGTGCGGAAGTCCGACGGCCGGCTGATCCTGCGCGACAGCGCCCAGGTCGCGGACGACGAGACGCAGTACTTCCAGGACATCACCCGGCACAAGATGTTCAACACCAACAACCTGTGGATCGACCTGGACCGGCTCGACGAGCTGATGTCCGGGCACGACGGGGTGCTCGGGCTGCCGATCATGGTGAACCGCAAGACCGTCGACCCGGCCGACCCCTCGTCGCCGAAGGTGATCCAGCTGGAGACCGGGATGGGTACCGCGATCGAGACCTTCGAGGGCTCGCAGGCGGTGATCGTCGACCGCAGCCGGTTCAAGCCGGTGAAGACCACGAACGACTTGCTGGTACTCCGCTCCGACGTCTACGAACTGGACGAGGCGGGCGACCTGACCACGACCCACGAGGGCGACGAGCCGTACGTCGACCTGGACCCGGAGTACTTCAAGATCCTCGCCGACTTCGACGCCCGGTTCGCCGCCGGCCCGCCGTCGCTGGTCCGGGCCGACCGGCTCGCGGTCCGCGGCGACGTTGCCTTCGGCAAGGACGTGGTGGTGCTCGGTGATGTCGAGGTGACCGCGCCGGACGGCGAGCGCCGGGACATCCCGGACGGCACCGTACTGAGCTGACACGCACTGGGGGGACTGTGGACGAGCTGTTGATCAGGCCGCTGGAGCCGTACGACACGGACGAGGCGGCCGCGGTCTGGTGGCGCTCCCGGCACGCCGCGGGGGCGCAGCTGCCGCCGGCGATCCACACCGCCGCGCAGGTGGCGACGTGGTTCGCGGACGTGCTGCTGCCGGACGCCCAGACCTGGGTGGCCCTGGACGACGGCCGGATCGTCGCGGTCCTCACCCTGGACGGCGACGACCTCGACCAGCTGTACGTCGACCCGGAGGCGGCCGGTCACGGCGTCGGCTCCACCCTCGTGGACCTCGCCAAGGACCTGCGCCCCGGCGGCCTCGCGCTGTGGACCTTCCAGATGAACACCCGCGCCCAGTCCTTCTACCGGGCGCACGGCTTCCGCGAGGTCCGCCGTACCGACGGAGTGGCGAACGAGGAACGCACGCCCGACGTCCGGATGGTGTGGGGCCGCCACCCCGAAGGCGTACCGATCAACGGGTAGTGGTGCCGCACCGCGGGCCGTGGCGAGCCGCGGTGAGCCTGCGGTCCGTCGGCCGCGCCAACTACCTCCCGTCCTTCGGTACGGATTAGGGTCGGGCTCGTGAGACGGAGTGTGGATGAGCATCTGGAGGTCGTACTCGGCCGGGTGACCGCGTTGCCCGCGTTCGACCAGCCGTTGATGGACGCGGTGGGGCAGGTGCTCTGCGAGGACATCGTGTCGGGGGTCAGCCTGCCGGGGTTCGACAACTCGGCCATGGACGGGTACGCCGTCCAGGCGGGCGACCTGGCCGGCGCCTCGGACGAGAACCCGATCGCGCTGCCCGTGGTCGGCGAGTTCCGGGCCGGGCGCAGCGAACCGATCGTGGTGACCCCGGGGACCTGTGTGCGGATCATGACGGGCGCACCGATGCCCAGGGGCGCGGACAGCGTCGTACCGGTCGAGTGGACCGACGGCGGGACGGTCAACGTGCGCATCACCCAGCAGCCGCCGGTCGGTGGCTCGGTGCGGCACGCCGGCGAGGACGTCACCGCCGGTACGAAGGTGCTGGACAGTGACACCGTGCTGGGGCCGCGGCAGATCGCCGTACTGGCTGCTGTCGGTCGGGCGCGGGTGAAGGCCCGCCCGCGGCCGCGCGTCGTGGTGATCTCGACCGGCGCCGAGCTGCGCGAGCCGGGGAGCCGACTGGGCGAGGGACAGATCTACGACTCGAACAGCTACACGCTGGCCGCCTGTGCGCGGGACGCCGGCGCGGTGGTGTACCGGGTCGGAATCGTCGACGACGACCCCAAACGGATCATGGACACCCTGTCCGACCAGTTGGTGCGTGCTGACCTGGTCATCACCACAGGTGGCGTCAGCATGGGCGCGTACGACGTGGTGAAGGAAGAGCTCTCCAAATTGGGCACAGTGGACTTCCCGCAGGTCTCGATGCAGCCGGGCAAGCCGCAGGGGTTCGGTGTGATCGGTGAGGACTCGGTGCCGATCTTCACGCTGCCCGGTAACCCGGTGTCGGCGTACATCTCGTTCGAGGTGTTCGTGCGGCCCGCGCTGCGCAAGATGATGGGGCAGATGCCGTACCGGCGGGCCCTGGTCCCCGGCGTGACGCTGGACGGGTTCAACTCGCCGGCCGGGCGGCGGCAGTTCGTCCGCGCTGCGGCCAGCGGCGGCGACGAGGGCTGGATGGCCAGTACAGTCGGCGGGCACGGCTCCCACCTGCTCGGTGGGCTGAGCCGGGCGAACGCACTGATCGTGGTGCCCGAGGACGTGACAGCGGTCCGGGCCGGCGATCAGGTCGAGCTGATGCTGTTGGAGGGTGCCTGATGGTTCCAGGGACGCCCTCGGACGAGGAGACCGGATGACCGAGCCCCCTGCGGGGTTGACCCACGTCGACGAGACCGGGGCCGCGCGGATGGTGGACGTGTCCGCCAAGGACGCCACCGTCCGCCGGGCGGTTGCCAGCGGCAAGGTTCTGGTGTCCGCCGAGGTGGTGGCCGCCCTGCGCGGCGACGGCGTACCGAAAGGTGACGCGCTCGGCGTCGCGCGGATCGCCGGGATCATGGGCGCGAAGCGGACGCCGGACCTGGTGCCGCTGTGCCATCCGATCGCGATCACCGGTGCGAAGGTCGACCTGGAGGTTGCCGACGACGCCGTACTCATCCGGGCCCAGGTGAAGACGACGGACCGGACCGGTGTCGAAATGGAGGCGCTGACCGCGGTGGCGGTCGCAGGGCTCGCCGTGATCGACATGGTGAAGGCGCTGGACCCGGCGGCCACGCTGACCGACGTACAGGTCGAGCTGAAAGAAGGCGGCAAGACCGGGCACTGGGAGCGGCCGTGAGGGCGCTCGTCGTCAGCGTGTCCAACAGGGCAGCCGCTGGGGTGTACTCCGACACCACAGGTCCGCTGATCGCGTCCCGGCTGGCGGACTGGGGTTTTGAGGTGTCCGGGCCGGAGGTGGTCCCGGACGGTGCGCCAGTGGGGGCCGCGCTGCGGTCCGCGGTCGAGGCGTCGTACGACGTGGTTCTGACGACAGGTGGCACGGGGATCTCGCCCACTGACGAGACGCCGGAGCAGACCGCCGCTGTGCTGACGAAAGCGGTGCCGGGGATCGCTGAAGCCATCCGGGCGTACGGCGTGGCCAACGGCGTACCAACGGCCTCACTGTCGCGTGGACTGGCCGGAATCGCCGGTACTACGGTCATCGTCAACCTGCCCGGATCGCGGGGCGGTGTGAAAGACGGTCTCGCCGTACTGGAGCCACTGTTGAGACATGCGGTCGAGCAAGTCCACGGTGGCGACCACGTGCGGACGGACGTCGACTGATGGCGATCGTGCGCTGGCCGGTGGAGCTGCAGCACGGGCAGGTCGGCCTACGACCGCTGCGTGCCGGCGACGGCAGCGAATGGGCTGCAGCGCGCCAACGCAACGTCAGCTGGCTGCGGCCGTGGGACGCGACCCAGCCACCCGGTGCCGAAGACGGTGCGCGCACCTTCCGCGCCATGGCACGCGACTGGAACCGCCAAGCGCGGTACGGACGGATGCTGCCCTTCGTCATCACGTACGGCGGTGCGGCCGGCGCAGGGCCGCGCGCCAGATGGCCCCTCGTCGGACAGCTCACCGTGTCCGGCATCACCTACGGCTCGGCCCGCTGGGCCAACCTCGGCTACTGGGTCGACGAGCAGTACGCCGGTCGCGGCATCGTCCCGACAGCGGTCGCGATGGCCGCCGACCACTGCTGGTTCACCCTCGGTCTGCACCGGATCGAAGTCGCGATTCGCCCCGAGAACAAGGCAAGTCTGCGGGTCGTCGAGAAGCTCGGCTTCCGGTACGAGGGCGAGCGGCCGCGGTTCCTGCACATCGACGGCGACTGGCGCGACCACCGCATCTTCGCGCTCAACGTCGAAGAGGTCGGAGCCGGTCTCGTTTCTCGACTCACCTGACTACGGTGCGTGCTATTCACATCAGTCACACGAGTCTTCTTGCGACACACCGTCTCACGTACCTCATCTGGCCCCCGCCGCGCTTTAGCGTCATCGCATGGGGACGACAGGGCTGATCTACGTGGCGATCGTCGCCGCCTGGGCCGCCTACCTCGTCCCGATGTGGCTGAAGCGAGGCGACGAAGCGCGGCGGCGTCCGGTGGTGCCGTCATCGGACGAGGCGCGCGTACTGTCCCGCGACCCGTCGCGGACGCGGTACGTCGTACGTCCGCCCAGTGCTGTCGCCGCGGACGACCCCTCGCCACCCACGAAGTACATCCCCAACCGTGCCCGCCGGGTGGCCGCCATGCGCCGTCGGCGGGTGCTGTCGATCCTGACGCTGTCCCTGCTGTCCGTCGTGGCGCTCGCCGGTCTCGCGATGCTGCCGTGGTGGACAGTCGCCGTACCCGGGGCGTTGATCCTCGGGTTCGTCGTACTCACTCGTGTGCAGTTGCGGCGACAGGCCCACGAGCGCGCCACGGCCGCCGCCGAACGGCGAGCCCGTGCCCAGGCGCGGCACGACCGCGGCCCGGCCGGCAAGCCCGCGCCGTCGGCCGACGACGAGATGACCATCGAGGTCAAGCTCCCCGCCGAGCCTGCGCTGGCCCCTGCTCCGGTGCAGGAGGACAAGCCCGCGTCCGAAGGCCTGTGGGACCCGGTGCCGGTCACGCTGCCGACCTACGTGCTCAAGGAAAAGGCCCCCGACCGGACGGTCCGGACCATCTCCCTGACCGACGACGCGGTCTTCTCCAGCGCCCGCATCAGCGACCCTGCGGACAAGCCCGCCGTCGCCGAAACCGTCGCGCCGAAGCCCTTCGAAGAGCCCGAGGTGAAACGCGCCGTCGGCGACTGATATCCGGTTTTAGTCTGCGGGGCTCGGCGTGTTAGAGTTTCGCGGTCGCAAGGGAAACCGAGCGACCGACTCGGGGCTGTGGCGCAGTTGGTAGCGCGCTTCGTTCGCAACGAAGAGGCCAGGGGTTCGAATCCCCTCAGCTCCACGAAGTCGATGGGCGACTCGTGTCCGCGGAAAGCGCGGACCGGGTCGCCTTCGTCATTTCGTGCGGCTGCGCTTCGCTTGCCGCGTGCGGGGGCTCCGCCACCCGCACCCCCTTGCGCCTTCGCTTCGCTCGGCTCCGGGGTTGGGCGCCGCGGTTGGGAGTCGGCGGCTGTTTGCTCAGGTGAGGGATGCGGTTGCGGCGCGGAGACCCTCCAGAGCAGCCAAGGTATGAGGAGCTAGTCCGCCCTCGTCGTGTTCTAGCTCGGCCCAGTCGGCGTAGCCCTGTTTGAAGGCTAGGAGGCCGAGTTCGGCGGCTAGGTGGGCGAGGGGATCGGGTACGCCGCGGGCTCGGAGGGCGGCTGTCATGGCTGTCGCTAGGCCGACGCTTTTCAGGGCGTCGCGTTCCTGGAGTTCCGCGCTGGCGGCGATGGCTGCTTTCAGGCGTGGGGCGAGCTCGCGGTTCATGGGGCCCATGGCGTTCGAGGCGCGCTCTAGGCCGGCGGCGACTGCCTCTAGGGGTGTGGCGTTCTCGGGGGCGGCGGCGATGCCTTCGGACAGTAGGCGGCTGAGGGTGTCTTGGCCGGCTACGAGGAGTTCGCGCTTGTCGGGGAAGTGGCGGAAGAAGGTGCTCTTGGTGACGCCGGCGCGTTCGGCGATCTGCGTGACCGTGGTGGCGTCGTACCCCTGGTCGGCGAACAGGTCGACCGCGGCCAGGACCAGTCGGTCGCGCGCACCGGGTTCCCAACGAGCCATGCGGTCAGTCTAGGTGATGGGACTCTTGTCCCATCGGGTGCTACGGTGATGAGACAAGAGTCCCATCACTTCTGAGGAGCATCTCATGCAGGTTTTCGTGACCGGGGGCACTGGTCTGATCGGGTCCGCGGTCGTCCGTGAACTGCTCGGGAACGGTCATGCCGTCCTCGGCCTCGCGCGCTCCGACGCGTCTGAGGCTGCCCTCCGGGCTGTCGGTGCCACGACCGTTCGCGGCGGGCTCGCCGATCTGGACGCGGTCCGCGCCGGCGCGGCCAAGGCTGACGGGGTGATTCATCTTGCCTTCAGCAACGACTTCAGTAGCCCCGAAGCACTCGCCGCGGGCATTGCCGAGGAGGGAGCCGCGCTCGCGGCCCTGGGGGAGGAGCTGACGGGCAGCGACCGTCCGTTGGTCACGGTTTCGGGTACGCCGGCTGTGCCTGGCCGACCGTCGACGGAGGCCGACCCGCTGCCGACCGATGGCCCGGTTGGTGGTCGCAGTCGCGCGGTGATGGCAACGCTCGACCTGGCGTCGCGTGGTGTCCGGAGTGCCGCCGTACGGATGCCGCGCACGGTCCACAACCAAGGCGACGGCGGGTTCGCCGGCTTACTGACCCAGATCGCGCGGCAGAGCGGTGTGTCCGGCTATCCGGGCGACGGCTCGCAGCGGTGGCCTGCTGTGCATGCGCTCGATGCGGCCGTGCTCTTCCGGTTGGTTCTGGAGAACGCGCCGGCCGGGACCGCGTGGCATGCGGTCGCCGACGAGGGGGACGCCGTACGGGATATCGCGGCGGTCATCGGGCGGCGGCTGGGTCTCCCGGTCGAGTCCGTGGCGCCGGAGACCTTCGGGCCGCTGGGGCCGATCTTCGCGACCGATCAGCCGTCCTCCAGCGCGCACACGCGGCAGGTGCTCGGCTGGACGCCGCAACATCCCGGCCTGCTGGAAGATCTGGAGAACATCAAGCCCTGACGGGCGCGACACGCCTGTCTCAATCTGAGCCTAATCTTGACTCATTCCAGAAAAGGCGGAAGACTGCGGAACGTGCCGACGGTGGATGAGCTCCAGGATCTGTTGCGTGGGGCTTCGTTGCGGGTGACCCGGCCGCGGGTGGCGGTGCTGGCCGCGGTCCACGATCACCCGCATGCGGACACGGACTCGATTATCGGTGCCGTGCGCAACGAATTGCCGGAGGTCTCGCACCAGGCGGTGTACGACTCGCTGCACACTTTGACGACAGCGCGGCTGGTGCGGCGGATCCAGCCGTTGGGGTCGGTCGCACGGTACGAGTCGCGGGTGGGGGACAACCACCACCACGCGGTCTGCAGGTCGTGCGGTGCCATCGCCGATGTCGACTGCGCGGTCGGGCATGCGCCCTGCCTGACCGCGTCCGAAGACCACGGGTTCGTCATCGACGAGGCCGAGGTCATCTACTGGGGGCTGTGCGCCGACTGCTCACGCCGTACCTGATCTTCGATTGACAAACGTCCAGTTCTGGAAGGAATTCGATGTCCGAGAACCATGAGCCCCTGCCCGGCGAGGCCTCCGCGGACAGCCGCGGCGCCGAGACCGGTGGCTGCCCGGTGAACCACGGTCAGGGCGTGCACCCGACCAGCGGGAACGCCAACCGTGGCTGGTGGCCGAACCAGCTGAACCTGAAGATCCTGGCCAAGAACCAGCCGGTGTCGAACCCGCTCGGGGAGGAGTTCGACTACGCCGCGGCGTTCAAGACGCTCGACCTGGCGGCCGTGAAGGCCGACATCGCCGAGGTGCTGACCACGTCGCAGGACTGGTGGCCGGCCGACTTCGGGAACTACGGCCCGCTGATGATCCGGATGGCCTGGCACAGCGCCGGCACGTACCGGATCCACGACGGCCGCGGTGGCGCCGGCGCCGGGCAGCAGCGGTTCGCGCCGCTGAACAGCTGGCCGGACAACGGCAACCTGGACAAGGCCCGCCGGCTGCTCTGGCCGGTCAAGAAGAAGTACGGCCAGAAGATCTCCTGGGCCGACCTGCTGATCCTCACCGGCAATGTCGCGCTGGAGACCATGGGCTTCAAGACCTTCGGCTTCGCCGGCGGCCGCGAGGACGTCTGGGAGCCGGAGACCGACGTGTACTGGGGCCCGGAGACCACCTGGCTCGGCGACGAGCGGTACTCCGGTGACCGCGACCTGGAGCGTCCGCTCGGTGCGGTCCAGATGGGTCTGATCTACGTGAACCCGGAAGGCCCGAACGGGAACCCGGACCCGATCGCTGCCGCCCGCGACATCCGCGAGACCTTCGGCCGGATGGCGATGAACGACGAGGAGACCGTCGCGCTGATCGCCGGCGGCCACACGTTCGGCAAGACCCACGGTGCCGGCCCGGCCGAGAACGTCGGCGCGGAGCCCGAGGGCGCGGGGATCGAGCAGCAGGGCCTCGGCTGGAAGAGCACCTTCAACACCGGCAAGGGCAAGGACGCGATCACCAGCGGCCTCGAGGTCACCTGGACCACGAAGCCGACGCAATGGTCGAACGACTTCTTCGACATCCTGTTCGGCTACGAGTGGGAGCTCAGCCAGAGCCCGGCCGGCGCGAACCAGTGGGTCGCCAAGGACGCCGAGGCGATCATCCCGGACGCGTACGACGGCGCTAAGAAGCTGCCGACGATGCTCACCACCGACCTGTCGCTGCGGTTCGACCCGATCTACGAGCCGATCTCGCGCCGCTTCCACGAGAACCCGGAAGAGTTCGCCGACGCGTTCGCGCGCGCCTGGTACAAGCTGACCCACCGCGACATGGGCCCGATCGTCCGGTACCTCGGCGCAGAGGTCCCGAGCGAGGTGCTGATCTGGCAGGACCCGCTGCCGGCCGTCGAGCACGAGCCGCTCAGCGACGCCGACGTGACCGCGCTCAAGGCGGCCATCGCGGCGTCCGGCCTGACGGTCGCGCAGCTGGTCTCGACCGCGTGGGCGTCGGCGTCGACGTTCCGCGGTAGCGACAAGCGTGGTGGCGCCAACGGTGCGCGGATCCGCCTGCAGCCGCAGAGCGGCTGGGAGGTCAACAACCCCGACGAGCTCGCGCAGGTGCTGCGCACGCTCGAGGGCGTCCAGCAGTCGTTCGGGAAGTCGGTCTCGCTGGCCGACCTGATCGTCCTCGCCGGCGGCGTCGGTGTGGAGATCGCCGCGAAGAACGCCGGGTACGACGTCGTCGTACCGTTCACGCCTGGTCGGGTGGACGCGTCGGCCGAGCAGACCGACGCGGACTCGTTCGCCGCGCTCGAGCCGGTCGCCGACGGGTTCCGTAACTACAACGGCAAGGGCAACCGTCTCCCGGCCGAGTACCTGCTGCTCGACCGGGCGAACCTGCTCACCCTGAGCGCGCCTGAGCTGACGGTCCTCGTCGGCGGCCTGCGAGTTCTCGGTGCGAACTACGACGGGTCGAAGTACGGCGTGCTGACGGACAACCCCGGCACGCTGACGAACGACTACTTCGTCAACTTGCTCGACCTCGGCACCGAGTGGCACGCGGCCGACGACAGCCAGGAGACGTTCGAGGCCACCGTCGACGGCCAGACCAAGTGGACCGGAACCCGCGCCGACCTCGTGTTCGGCTCGAACTCCGAGCTTCGCGCCGTCGCCGAGGTTTACGCCAGTGACGACGCGCGGCAGAAGTTCGTCACCGACTTCGTCGCCGCCTGGCACAAGGTCATGGAGCTCGACCGCTTCGACCTGCGCTGATCCGATAACGCACGAAACCGGCTCCCCCGTGTCGCGGGGGAGCCGGTCCGCGTTCCGGCGTGCTTGACACGTGATGACCGGAAGCGCACGCTGGAATGTGCTTTGTATTTACCAGGAGCGCACATCTCAATCAATTAGTTGATTCTTCGTCGCCGGGTGGGAAATGGGGGCGCGATGAAGGTTGTGTTGATTTCGCCGCCGATCATGGACGATTTCGCCGGCGATCCGAAGCCGATTGCGATGGATGCGGTACGGGAATGTCCCGCCTACGGGATGTACCTGCTGCAGGCGGTGCTCAACGCCAACGGGCACGACGCGACACTGGTCGACCTGATCGCGGACGGATCGGACCGGATCGACGCGTACCTGCCGCAGGTGGCCGAGGCCGGGCTCGTCGGGATCGGGGCGACGTCGATGTCCTGGCCGACCGCGCTGTCGGTGATCGTGCAGATCCGCGCCGCGCGGCCGGACGTGCCGATCGTGCTGGGCGGTATTCACCCGACGATGTTCGACGCGTACCTGTTGCGGACGTTCCCGGTGCAGTACGTCGTCCGCGGTGAGGGCGAACGGGCGATCGTCGAGCTCGCGAACGCCGTACAGGACAACGGTGATGTGGCCGGCGTCGCGAATCTGAGCTGGATGTCGGAGTCCGGCGAACTGGTGCGGAACCCGGTCGCCCGGCAGCTCACCCCGGACGATCTCGCCGCGGCTCCGCTGCCGGACTACGACCAGTTGCAGCCGGGCGTCTTCCAGGGGCTGTCGATCGAGTCGTCGCGGGGTTGCGCGTTCGACTGCTCGTTCTGCAGTACGTCGTACCGCCGCAGCTATCGCAGTTTCGAACCCGAGGCCTTCGTCGATCGCCTCGAGGCGTTGTCGCAGTACACCGGCCGGACCAACACCGGATTCGTGCACATCATCGATGACGAGTTCTCGATGAATCCGCGCCGCGCGATCCGCATCGCCGAGTCGATCCGGCGCCGCGGGATGACACCGAGCCTGGTGTACGACTCGCGGGCCACGGACCTGTTGTTCCCCGGGTACGTCGAGTCGATCGCCGAGTTCACCGGGCAGTTCCTGGTCGGCGCGGAATGTGGGTACGACGAAGGTCTGAAGAAGATCGGGAAAGGGACGACCACCGACATTCTGGAACGCGCGGCGCAGAAACTCGTCGAGTTCGGAATCGCGGACCGTGCCGATTTCTCCTTCATTCTCGGCCTGCCCTGGGAAACCGTGACCGAAGTACGCCGGACCATCGCGTTCGCCGCGAAACTCTACGCGACGTACGGCGTCCGGCTGCTGCTCCAGTGGTACTGCCAGATCCCGGGCTCGCGGCTGTGGCAGGAGCAGCGTGACCGCCTGGACGTCAGCGAAGTGATGTACGACGAGTTCGGGTTCTTCCGCAACCTGTACCTGTTCCGCAGCGGGGTCCAGTTGACGCCGGAGGAGATCTGGGACATCAGCCGGCAGGTACGCGCGTTGATGTACCTGTCCCGGGCCCGGAACCCCGATCGCGTGATGATCGAGTACGGGCATCCGGAGCCGATCAGTCTGTACTTCCCGGAGGACCTGGTCAGGGGCTCGAGCCACGCGCTGCCGAATCTGCGCACCGTGGCGTACGCGCGGGACCGGAACACCGGAAAGGAACGGCGCGCGGACGTCGCGCGCCGGCCACTACGACACCTGCCGCTGTGATGGCCGGTGCCGTGAAGCTGTAGGGAGGAGCCATGCCGGACAGGTACATCCCGGTATCAGAGAGCGAGCAGCAGTTTGCGCTGCTGCTGGAACGAGTGCTCACCGAGCCGTCCTTCGCGGAGGCGATGGACAGTGACCCGGTGCGGGCGCTCAACGAAGCCGGCTACGAGCTCGACGTCCAGCAGGAAGAGGCCATCCGGTCGAGCCTGCGGTTCGAGCAACCCGAGGCGCTAGGGGACGAGCAGCTCGCGTTCCCGTTGACGAAGCCGCTGGTCAGCATCATCACCAAGGGCACGAAGCCGGCCGTCCGAGTGGTCACGAAGGGGACGCAGCCGGCGGTGTCGGTCGTCGTCAACACCGTCGTCCTCGTGGAGGAGTCCGACCTTCCAGAGATCGAGGTGGTGCCGGCCGAGGAGGAGCGCTTCCGAGCCGCCCCGGCAGACGAGGAGTGACCGGTCCCTCGAACAAGATCTCGGAGACCACATCCGGCGCGATCGGCACGCTGGGAATCGTCGCCCTGGCCGCCGCACCCATCGCCGTCGCCAGGTCGCGCCACGTCTCCCTCACCTGGCCCCTCGCCGGAGCAGCCAGCTGGGCCTTGGCCTCGATCATCAAGCGAGCCGTCCCGGCGATCACGGGAGCTGTGCCTAGCGAGGAGCGGGCCGATGCCGGGATGCCGAGTGCCGCTCCGAGCGCGGGGCGGCGCTCGATGCTCGCGCATGCCGCCCAACGCGGGGCGATCTCAGCGGCCGCCGAACTCGGCTGCACCGCCCTAGCCTTCGCCGTACGCCGCCCCTCAGCCCCCGGCCAGGTCGTGGCATTCGGCGCGGGCGTGGGCGGTATCGAAGCCCTCTACGTCCTGGCCCTAGGCATCGCACACCCAGCCGATCCAGAGACCCTCAACCAATGGCGCACGGTCCGCCAGCACTCTCTAGTCGTCGACCAGTTCGTCCTCATCGAACGATCCGTCGCCATGACCTCCCACATCGCCAGCCGAGGCCTACTCTCAACCGCCCTCCACACACCAGGCCGAGCCCGAGCGCGACGAATCGCAACATCCCTAGCCCTCTTCACCCTCGCCGACACCGTCGCGGCGTACGGCCACCTCGCCAACTGGAACTGGCTGGACCCCCGAGTAGCCCGCCGCACCCACGCCTTCTACACCACCATCGCAACCCTGGAGTCCTACCTCTACCACCACTGGACCCACTAACCAGTTGCCCCAGGCAACCTCGACGAAACTGCGTTCACCGACCGCGCTCAGGCCAGCCAGTTGGCCCGGGCCGACCACGCCGCATCCCAGGGCGATCGTCAACCTGGGTGCGACTCTCCACCGACGTACTGAGAGAGGGTTGCGGAGATGAGGCCGGGGCTCTCGGCGATCCGCCGACGGCGAGCGGTCGCGAGGACCGGAGCGGTCGTTGCCCGTCCCACGCGTGAGCGATCGCACGCTTGGCGTCCAGCTCAGCTTGGCGGTTCGTGGCACCGACTCCTCGCCGCGTCCAGTCGTCATACCGGTTGAGCCCTGGCTGGCGATCATTCGGATGGCGGTGCAGACGAGCACAGACCTGCGCATAGATGTTGTTCGACCCACGACGAGGCTTGATGGCCAGCAGCTCACGGCGCGCCGGTCCGTTCGGTGTCGCGGGGCCGATCTCGCGGAACACGAGCCGGTAGTCCGCGGGACGTTGCGGATCCGATCGAAGGTACGCCGTCACGCAGTCCCGCAGGTCTCCTTCGCCGGGCGCGCAGGTCAGCGCGTGGTGACCGTCGGTCTTCCCGCTGGCGAGGTCGATCATCGTCCGCAGTACCTCGCGCCGAAGGGCTGCCTCAGGCCCGCCGGGGTTCTTGCTCGCGGCGGAGTTCTTCCAGTAGTTCTTGGGTTTCTGGGCCCATCCGGGCTGCCCAGTCGTCGAGGTCGAGGGGACGGCTGGTGGGGAGTGGCTCAGTGTTGTACGTGCGGACGGTGGGGTCGTCGATGACGCCCGGTGGCGGGTGGTCGTCGCCTCGGAGGTCGCGGTACTGCGTCGTCGACATCACCACCGCCTGCGCCTCGCCCCCGTCGCCCCACGCCACGGGCAACCCGGAACCGGTCGCGACCAGAGCAGGCAACCGCTCGGCGAGCTCGGCCGGCGTGAGTACGTCGTTCAAACCGGTGAACGTCTCCGCGCCATCAAGGTCCTCGAACTCGTCGTACGGCAGGACAACTGCCTCAGGTACGCCGTTCCCGAAGCTGAACGCACGCGTCTGCCCGCTGCGGAACCTCGCGAGCACGCCGGCAAGATCAGCCCGGACCTCGTCGACCGATGGCCAGTTCGTCATGCGCCGAATCTAGTCCTTTCCGTCCACGAGCTGCGGTCGTCATCCACAGCCCCGGCCGCGGCGTCAGCCGCCGCAGTTCCGCGGTGGGATCGACGTGGTCGCCGAGCCGCCGTTCGGGTCGACGAGGACCGGGCGGAGGTCGGTGACCTGGAGGGGGAGTGAGCGGCTGAAGTTGAGGGGGATGTCGCCTTGCATGCCGCCGCCGGTCCAGTGGACGTTCCAGTACGCCGTCGCGGTGACGGGGTAGTTGCCTGCCTTCTCGCAGTGCGAGGTCTTGGTGTACCTGGAGCCGCAGGTCGGCGACGTGGGCATGTCCTTGAGGGACTTGCCGGCTGCCATCGCCTTGGTGAACGGCGTACCGGCGCCCTTGCAGGTGACCGTGTTGCCGCCGCCCATGGACCATTCGATGTGATCGACGGTGCCGGTCGCGGTGATCGAGACCCCGCCGAGCGCCGCGGTCTTCGTCTGCGGACCGGTGGTGGTCGGCCCCGGATCGGTGGCCCACATCCAGATCGGAACGTTCACGACACCGACCTGATTCGCACTCTGCACATACGGCGACAACCCAAGCTGCGGCGCCACAAAGGTCATCGTCTTCACCACCTGCTGAGCAGCCACCCGCGGATCAATAGTCCGCTTCTCGCCCGGTGGCCGGATTACGGGCTCGAACCGCTCGATGCCCTCCGGCTTGCCGTCGACGACGCCGAGAATCACCCAGCACCGGTAGAACTTCGTGCCCGGCGGCCAGTCGCTGCCCTGCATCGTGACCGCGGATTCGGTTGGGGTCAGGTAGCAATGTGACGCCGCGTCGAAGAACCCGTCAGCCGTTCGGCACGGCACGACCTGCCCTTCGTACACACAGTCAGACCCACCAGGCTTCTTGCTCCCAGGCTTCGTCGTCACCGCCTCCGTCGGGTCATGTCCGTCATCGCTGGCCTGTAGCTCGCACTGACCGGAGATCACGTCCTTCCGGCAGGGCGGTGGGTCGGTTGTGACGCCTGTCGGGGCTGCCAGCACCGCGACGAGCAGCGCGGTGGCTGCGAGCGTGGTCAGCATTTGGAAGCCTGATTCATTCCTTCGGATGCTTTCCAAGCGCTCTGCTCGAAGCGCATGTGCATCTCGTCGATCCAGCGGGTGGGTGCACCAGCTGCTTTCACGCTCTTGCCTTGGGCATCGACCGCGGTCACCTTGGACGCGTCAACGCAGGCCTGGACGGTGATTTCAGCGATCTGCCCACCGGAGCCGGCAGTGCCGAGTTTGAGCGGCTTGGTCCAGATCACCTCGATGTTCCCGACCGCGTGCCACCGCCGGCCCTTGTACGTCGCCGCCTGGTTCAGCTCGGTCTTGAGCATCACGCCGGTCGCAACCTTCGAGAGTCCGGCGACGTTGGTTCCACCGCTGGCGGCCGTCGCGACCTTGGCCGCGATGTAGGCGCGGTACCCGGCCTGTGCCGCCGCGGCTTGCGCCTCGGGGGAGTTGGTCGGAGTCGCCGATGACGGTGACGGCGAGGACGCGGGTGCCGTGTTGGGTTGGCCGGCCTCTGGGGAGCCTTGGCAGGCCGTTAGCGCTAGGAGGGCGCAGAGGGCTGCGGTGGTGGGTCCGAGGGCCGGTCGGCGCGGCATGGGGGCTCCGTTCAACGATGCGGGTGGTGTAAGCGTCGCATACGGAGGGTGTTCGGCCGGTGCGTTATCCACAGGCGTTGCAGTTTCCTGCAACGCCGTACCGCTGGTGGTGTTACCAGTTGGTGTAGGAGTTGTCGGGGCGGTGGAGGGTGGGGAGGGGGCGGGGGTTGGCGGTGTGGGCTCGGGCTCGGGGGCGGTCGATGTCTATGCCTAGGCCGGGGAGGGTGGTGGGGTGGACTCGGCCGGGGGTGATGGTGGGGAGGTGGGTGAAGAAGGACGCCAGTTCGGGGTCGGGGGCGGCCTGGTGTTCCTGGATGACGGCAGTCGGGGTGGCGAGGTTGAGGTGCAGGGATGATGCCGCGGTCACCGGGCCGAGGGGGTTGTGGGTGGCGAGTTTGATGTGGTGGGTTTCGCAGGCGGCCGTGATCTTGCGGGCCTCGGTGAGGCCGCCGGCGATGGCGATGTCGACGCGGGCGTAGTCGATCAGTTCGTTCTCGAGGAGCGGCGCGAACTCCCACTTCGACGCGAACTGTTCCCCGGCCGCCAGCGGTACGCCGGTTCGCGCGCGCAGCATGCGGTACGAGTCGGGGTGCTCGGCGCGGAGTGCGTCCTCGACGAAGTACGGGCGGGCGGACTCGATCTCGCGGCAGAGGGTGACCGCTTCGGGTGGGTCGAGGCGGGTGTGGACGTCGAGGATGAGCTCGATCTCGTCGCCGACGACATCGCGGACCTCGTGGAACAGCCGGATCGATTCCCGCAGGGTACGTCGTTCGTCGAGCACGTCGGCGTCGTGCGGGACGGAGAAGCGCAGATGCCGCCACCCGTCGGACACCAGCGCCCGGCAGCGGTCGAGGAAGCGCGGGCGATCGGCCATCCCGTCACCGACGTGCACGTAGCAGGGCACGTGATCACGCACCGCACCGCCGAGCAGTTGGTGCACCGGTACGCCGTACGCCTTGCCGCGGATGTCCCACAGTGCGACGTCGATCGCAGCGATCGCGGACGCGATGACACGGTCGGCGGGGTAGAAGCCGGAGCGGAACATCAGCTGCCACAGGTGCTCGGTGCGCAGCGGGTCCTCGCCGACGATCAGTGCGCCGAGGTGTTCGAGGGCGCCGGCGGCGGCCCGTTGGCGGGAGCGGAGCCCGACCTCGCCGATGCCGTGGATGCCCTCGTCGGTGTCGACCGCGACGAGCATCATCGCGTCGCCGCGGTCGGGGAGGGTGAGTACTTCCCAGCCGGTGATCTTCATGTGGCCTCTGCTCTGTTTCAGGAACGTTGTCATTGGACGATAAGTCAAGAACGGCACGGTGTGCCAGAGGGTGGGAACCGAACTGTTGACACAACCAGGAACGATTGCAAACATGTTTCAACGCTCGGCGAGGACAAGGAGATCCGGATGGCCGCCACGGTCAGGGAAGTCGCGCAGCTGGCGGGTGTCTCCCCGTCGACGGTGTCCCGGGTCTTCACCGCGCCGGACCAGGTGCAAGAGGCGACCCGGCAGAAGGTGACCGACGCCGCCCGGCAGCTCGGGTACCGGCCGGACCCGGCGGCCCGGACGCTGCGCAGCGGCCGGACCGAGTCACTCGGCCTGGTCGTCCCGGACATCGCGAACCCGTTCTTCCCGCCGATCGTCAAGGCGATGCAGGCCCGGGCCCGCAACCACGGGTACACGCTGCTGGTCGCGGACTGCGACGAGCGCGAGGCCGACGAGCTGGAGACGATCGACGCGATCGTGAAGAAGGTCGACGGTCTGGTGCTCTGGGCATCGACCTTGTCGGACGGCCGGCTGCTCGAGCTGGCCGCCGAGATCCCGCTGGTGCTGGTGAACCGGCACGTCCCGGGCATCCCGGAGCTGCAGATCTCGCTGGCGTCGGGGATCAGCCAGGCCGCCGAGCACCTGCGCGCGCTCGGTCACACGAGCTGTGTGTTCGTGAACTGCTCGCGGCCGGAACACCTGCGGGGTAAGACGATAAGAGAATCCTTCGACGCGCAGGGGCTCTCGGTCGTCGAGCTCGGCCCCTACGAACCACGCTTCGAGACCGGCCTGCACGCGGCCACGCTGGCGATCGCGAACGGCGCGACCGCCATCCTGGCGCACAACGACCTGGTGGCGATCGGTGTCCTGCACCGGTTGGCCGGCGCCGGGGTGGACGTGCCCGGCCAGGTCAGCGTGATCGGCATCGACGACACCTTGCTGGCCGGTCTGTCGATCCCTGCCCTCACCACGATCCGGATCTCGCCGCAGACGGTGGCCACCCATGCCACCGATCTGATCGTCGAGACGATCACCGGCTCGGGACCACGGTCCGTCGAGGTCGGCTCCCGGCTGATCCCCCGAGCTTCAACCGGTCCCGCGCCGCTCGGCGCCTGACCCACCGCACGACCCGGTAGTACGGCGAGGTTCCTCGCCGTACCGATCCTTCATGGAGACATTCAGATGGCTACACCGTTGCGTGTTCGTGCTGCCCTGGTGGCGGCGGCGACCGGTCTCGTTCTGACCGGCTGCGCGGGCATGACCCCAGCTAAGAACGAGACCACAAGCGGGCAGGACGGGCAGGACGTCGTACTGCGGGTGCAAGGGATGCCCGCGCCGACTGACGCGGCCGCGCTGGCGCAGTTCAAGCGGCTCGTGCAGGACTTCCAGGCGAAGAACCCCGGGATCACGATCGAGGGCACCGAGAACCGGTGGGACCCGCTGACGTTCTCCGCCAAGCTGGCCGGTAAGACGATCGAGGACGTCATCCAGGTCCCGCTGACCGAGCCGCAGGGTCTGATCGCCCGCAAGCACGTCCAGCCGATCACCGATCAGCTGAAGCAGTGGAGTCACTACCAGGAGTTCAACCCGCAGGTGCTGCAGCCGTTGAGCGACAGCGCGGGACAGGTGTACGGGATTCCGCAGGCGCCGTTCGCGCAGGGCCTGGTGTACAACCGGAAGCTCTTCACCCAGGCGGGTCTGGACCCGGACAAGCCGCCGGCGACGTGGGACGAGGTCCGCGCGGCCGCGAAGGTGATCGCGGCGAAGACCGGCAAGGCCGGGTTCGTGCACGAGTCCAAGGGCAACACCGGCGGCTGGCAGCTGACCATGCTCGCCTACACCCACGGCGGCCCGATGCAGACCGAGCGGGACGGCAAGTTCGTTGCCACGGTCAACGACCAGCCGACCAAGGCGTCGCTCGAGTTGCTGAAGGCGATGCGCTGGACGGACAACTCGATGGGCCAGAACCAGCTGATGGACCAGGACGACGTGGTCAAGCAGTTCGCGGCCGGCCAGGTCGGCATGTTCATGGGTACGCCGGGCACGTACAAGCTGGCCAAGACCAAGTTCGGGATGAAGGACACTGCCGACTACGGCGTCACGTCGCTGCCGCAGGCCGGCGGGAACGCGACGCTCGGTGGTGCCGAGGTGTTCATGGTGCCCGCGTCGGTGCCGAAGGAGAAGGTCGACGCCGCGGTGAAGTGGCTGCTGTTCGCGCAGGCCGAGCCGCAGTACGACCCGGCGATCGCCGCCGAGCGGGCGAAGGAACTCGCGAAGGATCCGAAGGCCGCGGTCGGCGTACCGACGCTGCCGATGTTCAGCACGGCGCAGCAGGACAAGATCAACGCGGCGATCAAGCCGTCGGTGAACGTCGAGCTCGAACACTTCAAGCCCTGGCTGGACGGTACGCCGAAGCTCGCGCTCAAGCCCGAGCCGCCGGTCGCCGCGCAGAAGCTCTACACGATCCTCGACACAGTGGTGCAGTCCGTCCTCACCAAGCGCGACGCCAACGTGGACGCGTTGCTCACCAAGGCGCAGGCCGACGCGGACAAGATGCTCGCCGCGGAGCAGAAGTGACCACTCTGCTGGAGCGCCGGGAGGCTGCCCCCACCAAACCCACGGTGGCGGCGGCGTCCCGGCGCCGGGCGGGACTGCGCCGGGAGCTGCTCGGCCTGGTCTTCCTCGCGCCCGCGCTGCTGGTGTTCGGCCTGTTCTCGTGGTGGCCGATCCTGCGCGGCCTGCTGATCTCCTTCCAGGAAACCAATCTGGTCGACCCCGCGGTCTGGGTAGGGCTGGAGAACTTCCAGACGGTCCTGTCCGATCCGCTGGTCGGCAAGGCGCTGACGAACACCTTGCTGTTCGTCGGACTCGGCCTCGTCATCGGCTTTCCTGCCCCGATCGTCCTCGCGGCGGTGATGTCGACGGTACGTCGTTTCGCCGGCCTCTACCGCGTCGTCGTGTACCTGCCGGTCGTCGTACCGCCCGTCGTCGCGATCCTGTTGTGGAAGTGGTTCTACGACCCGGGATCCGGCCTGTTCAACCAGCTGCTCGGTCTCGTCGGCCTCGGCCCGTACCCGTGGTTGCAGTCGCCGCAGACGGCGATGCTGAGTCTGGTGCTCGAGGCAACGTGGGCGGGAATGGGCGGTGCCGCACTCATCTACCTCGCCGCGATGACCGGCGTACCGACGGAGCTCTACGAAGCGGCCGAGAGTGACGGCGCCGGGATCTGGCGACGGATCTGGCACGTGCTGCTGCCGCAGCTGCGACCGGTGATCGGGCTGCTCCTGCTGTTGCAGCTGATCGGCACGATCCAGGTGTTCACCGAGCCGTACATCTTCACCCAGGGCGGTCCGGACGACGCCACGCTCACCGTCCTGCTGCTGATCTTCCGGTACGCGTTCCAGGACGGCCGGTACGGGCAGGCCGCCGCGTTGTCGGTGCTGCTCGCGATCGTTCTCGCTGTGCTGTCCGCGGTCTACCTCCGCCTGACCAGAAGCTGGAGCACCAAGTGAGCGAGCCGATGACGACGTTCACGTCGAGCAACGACCTGCGCCGACCGGGTACGGCGTTCGCGCTGCGGGCCATCCAGGTGCTCACCCTGCTGGGCCTGGTGGCCATCGGGGTGGGACCGCTGTTCTGGACCGTGAAGGGTGCGGTGTCGCCGCCCACCGAGATGATCACGCATCCGCTCCGGCTGTGGCCGGCCGAGGCGGAGCTGGACAACTTCGCCCGCGCCTTCACCGAGCTCGGCGTCGGTCATTACCTGGCCAACACCGTCCAGGTCGTGATCGGTTCCTGGGCCGTGCAGTTGGTGGTGGCGATGACCGCCGGGTTCGCGTTCGCGGTGATCCGCCCGCGGATCGGCCGCTACGTGTACGGCGCCATTCTCGCGACCATGTTCGTGCCGTACACCGTGTCGCTGGTCAGCCTGTTCCTCACCGTCCTGGACGTCCCGCTGCTGCACCTGAACCTGCTCGATACATACTGGGCGATCTGGCTGCCGGCCGGCGCGAACGCCTTCAACGTGCTGCTGGCGACCCGGTTCTTCGAAGCCCTCCCACAAGAGCTGTACGACGCCGCGAAGGTCGACGGCGCGAGCACCTGGCAACTCCTGACCAAGATCGTGCTGCCGATGAGCCGGCCGGTGATCGCGGTGATCAGCCTGCTGGCGATCATGCACTCCTGGAAGGAGTTCATCTGGCCGCTCGTCGTGATCTCCGACCCGAAGCTGCAGCCGATCAGCGTCGCGCTGGCCAACCTGGTCGACTCCGCGCCGCTGGACGAGCTGATCGCCGCGATGGCGATGGCGCTCGCGCCGCCGGTGCTCGTCTTCCTCGTCCTGCAGCGGTACGTCGTGGCCGGCCTCGGCTTCACGGGGGTGAAGGGCTGATGATTCGCAGACGAACCGTCCTCGGTGGCGCCGTCGCCGCGACCGTCATCGGTACGACGACGAGTCCGGCGTACGCGGCCGACGTACAGATCGCCGACTCGGCGACGAGTCCGACGATCGTCCTGGTCGCCGTCGCTGACGCGGGCGGTGTGCCGGGGCACGTGAAGGTGCTCGACGGCGGTGGGGTGCAGCGTTTCGATTTGACCACCTTCGAGTACGCGTACATGTCCGGCACGGACAAGATCGTCCAGCGGACCACCGGCATCACGTCGATCGAGTCCACGAGCGCGACCCAGTTCGTCATCACCTACACGGCACCGATCGGTCAGGTCGTCGGCACGTTCACCGTCGGGTTGCGGAAGGCCCGTATCCGTTGGGATGTCAGCAGTGTGACGAACCTGCGCACCGACAGTTTCCGCATCGCCCGCGTCGTCACGGGTACGGCGACCGAGCACTACGACCCGGTGGCGTTGTGGAACCGCGACCGCGATCCCTCCACGGGTGCGCTGCGCGGCGGCGTACCGTTCGAGACGACCAACGGTGTCTGCTACTCCTACACCTGGTCGGACGCCCGTGCGGTCATCCGCGTCCCGCAGAGCACTGTTGCCTTCAGCACCGGTGGTTACCTGCATGCGGTCGGTGACGCGGCCGGCTTCGTCGAGAGCACGATCGTCCTCGGTGTGATGCGGCCGCACTCGGCCGGCGTGATCGCCCGCGACGGCGACCTCGGCATCGACCTGTGGACCGACCAACCGTTCAACCTGTGGAACACCGGCGGATCCCGGACCGTCAACCTCCAGGTCGTCAACGCGGCCCTGACCAGTCGAACGGTGCGCGTCGACTGGGTAGCGCGAGACTGGAACGGCGGGACGACCTCCGGTACGACGAGCGGCTCGGTCGGCGCCCGCGGCGTCTGGAACGCGAACTTCGCGGTCACCCTCGGCGCCCGCGACATCCGCTTCGTCGAGGCGGTCGTGTACGACGGCACGACGGAGGCCGCGTTCGCCCGGACGACGCTGTCCGTGCTGTCGACGTACACCTACGGCGACACCGAGCAGAGCACGTTCGGGATGGGGAACTTCGCCTACCTGGAGGAGCCGTCGAGCAGCGACGTACTCGGGCTGCTGCAACTCGTCGGCATGAAATGGATCCGCACCGCCTACCGCGCCTACAACGGGTACGTCGCCTCGCCCGGGCCGACCGTGGACGCACTGGACCAAGACGGATTCCTGCACAACCTGCAACTCGCACGGGACCTCCCCTGGGGCGGTACGACGTCTGCCGCGTGGGCCGACGACATGGTCGGTCGCGCGATGTACTCCGGCGCCCGCTACTACGAGTGCGCCAACGAACTGAACCTCACCGCGGCCGACAAAACGCCGGCGCAGTACGTCGCCGACGTCCTGCAACCGTTGCGGACAGCAATGACCAGCAAGGGCGCGACGTTCAAGGTGATGACCTGCGGGCTGGCCGGATATCCCGAGCAGTGGATCCAGGACTTCGGCGCCGCCGGCGGGTGGAATCACGTCGACGTACTCGCGTACCACCCGGGCCGCGGCAACTACACCGCCGACTACGAACCATCCGAGCCGTGGTCGAACGAGACCCGCTGGAACTTCCTCGGCACCCTGAAGAAGGCCCGCGCCCAAGCCGATGCCGCCGGCAACAAGGAACTCTGGCTCACCGAGGCGTACGCCGGAACGCTGCCGAACCGCTGGTGGACCGACACCTATCGCAACGCCGCGGAGAACGTCCTGCTGCAGCTGGCCCTGGCCAAGGTGCACGGAGTCCGGGGCGTCACGTGGTACACCCTGAACGACTCGATCCAGCAGCAGCCGATGGAGGCCGACCCGGACAGCGTCGAATACCACCACGGCCTGCTGCACCGTGACCTCGGCGCGAAGCCCTCACTGCTGGCGTTCGCGACCGCCGCTCGTTGGCTCGACCAATCGACTTGGCTCGGTTGGGCCGACCTCGGTGATCCGGACCTGTTCGGTCTGGTCTTCTCGACACCGACCGGCAAGGTCAACCTGCTGTGGTCCCGCAAGGACGGCTACGTCCTGAACGACGACCCGAACCGGCGGATCGCGAGCAGCACCGCGTACTACCGCACTCCCGAACCGTGGGAGGACCTGTGGCCCACCAAGACGAACGTCACCGTCCCGACCCCGGCCTCGAGCACCAGCGTCCGCGAGCTGAACTGCCTCGGCATGGACGTCGCCACACACCAAGCAGTCAACGCGCAGGTCACCGTCACCCTGGACGGCTCGCCGCGCATCTTCATCGGTCTAGCCCTGCCCCTGACCACCGGAGGAACGCCATGACAGAACAAGAATCCATCCAGTCCAGGCCGACCCGGCGAACGTTCGTGGCCGGATCGATGGTCGCCGCCGGAGTGGCCGGCGGAATCCTCCCGACGGGCAGCGCGCGGGCCGCGACGGCGTACACGCTCAGCGCGGACGGCATCACGGTCACGGCCGAGACCGACGGCACCATCGTGGTCGGCGACGGGACCGAGCGGATCCGGATCGGGCACTTCCAGGTCAAGGACACCGTGCTCGGCGGGCAGCGATCGTTCGGCGGCAAGCCGTCGCTGGTGACGCTGCCCGACGGGCGGCAGGCGATCCGCGTGGACTACACGATGGGCGCGGCCGCGAAGACCATCACGGTGACCGGGACCTTCGACGTCACCGCGCGGCGGCTGCACATGCGCTGGGACGCGACCAGTTCGAACCAGATGTACCTGAACTCGCAGTTCAGCCGGACCGCCGTGAACCCGACCGCCGCCGAGTACCCGACCGCGGTCACCCGGTGGAACCGCGACGCGGGCGGTGGCGTGCCGTACGAGACCAACGACGGCATGGTCTACACCGAGACCTGGGCGGATACCCGGGCATACTTCCGGCTCGCCTCCAGCCGCCCGGACTGGACGACCGCGTCCTGGATGCACATCGTCGGCACGTACGACGCGCTCGGGGTCCTGCGGCACGAGGCGGATCTCGTGCTCGGCAACCTGCGCGAGGTCGCCGCGAACGCGGCTGCCGTCGGGCGTCCGGTCGGCGTCGACATCTGGACCGATCAGCCGTTCAACCTCTGGTACGAGACCGGCCGGCCGATGCCGCTCAACGTGCAGGTCGTGGCCGGCAGCACGGTCAGCGCGCCAGTGACGCTGAGCTGGTTCGCCCGTGACTTCGACGGTACGACGCTCGCAAGCGGATCGACCGTACTGACGCTGGGGCCGGGCCAGAGCACCGACCAGCGGGTCGTCGTACCGGCGCTGAAGCAGCAGGGCGTGGCGTTCGTGGAGGTGAAGGCGTCGACCGGTGGGGTGGAGGCCTTTGCGCGGACCACGCTCGCCGTACTGCCGTCGTACGCGTACCGCGGCGGTGGGATGTTCGGTATCGCGAACTACCCGTGGTTGCTGAAGCCGAGCAAGGCCGATGTCGCCACGCTGCTGCAGAAGATCGGCGTCGCCTCGGTGCGGATCGCGTACACCGGCGCACCCGGGATCCCGCCCGCCGAGCTCGAGGCGATGGGCATCATGCCGAACATCCAGCACGGTGACGTCGTCTTCGACTCGACGCCCGAACAGGCCAAGGCGTGGGCGGCCGAGTTGGTCGACGTCGTCGTCGACGCCCGCGCGCGGTACTTCGAGGTCGACAACGAACGCAACCAGCCGTGGATGTCCGGCCTGTACGCCGACAAGTACATCCGCGACGGTTTGAAGCCTGTGGTCGACCGGCTCGCTGAGGTCGGGTCCGACGTGAAGGTGATGAACAACGGTCTCGGCGGGATGGACGTCAACTGGGTCGACAGTTTCCACGCGCACGGCGGCTGGGACCTGATCGACGTGTTCGCGTTCCACCCCGGCCGCGGCAACTTCACGCCGGACTACGCGCCGACGCCGGACGAATGGGTGACCGGCTCGAACGGGTCGTACTGGAACTTCCTCGGCGGCGTTCGCGAGGCCAAGCGCCGGATCCGCGAGTACGGCCACAAGGAACTGTGGCTGACCGAGGCCTACGCCTGCACGCGGCCGAACCAGTGGTGGAACGACACCATGCGTCAGGCGGCCGAGAACGTCCTGCTGACGATGGCGCTGGCGAAGGCCGAAGGTGTGGACGGCGTGAACTGGTACCAGTTGCACGACACCACGATCTATCACCCGCAGGAGGCCGACCCGGCGAACCCGGAGTACCACTTCGGCCTGATGAACCGGGACCTCTCGGCGAAGCCGTCGCTGCTCGCGTTCGCGACCGGGACCCGGGTGCTGGAGGAGGCGGAGTTCGTGCGCTGGCTGGACTTCTCGAAGCTCGACAAGCACCTGCAGGGGCTGCTGTTCATGACGCCCGAGGGTCCGCTGTCGATGCTCTGGAGCCGCAAGGACGGATACCTGCTGAACGTGAAGCACGAGGAGGGCAAGCCGTACTACCCGCACCCCGAGGTCTGGGAGGACGACTGGCCGACCAAGACGAACGTCGTCGTACCCGGTGGCGACCTGGTCGAGATCGACTGCATCGGTCGGCACCGCACGCTGACCGGATCGCGGATCAAGCTCACGCTCGACGGCTCCCCTCGGCTGTACCGCGGCCTGTCTGCGCGTCCCGAACAGCAGCTCCGGCTCGCGTGAATCAGCTCTCCGCCACCGGGCTGTCGACAGGTGCCGTCGGTCCTTCAGGAGCGGCACGGTAGGTGTCCAGGGCCGACAGCCCGGGGTAGAAGTCGGAGGTAACGAGGTCACTGACCAACAGCCACATGGCGCGTTCCTCCTCGATGCCGTAGGGGATCCTGAGCCCGAGCGCCTCCGCCAGGGGCCGTCGACCCAGGTTCACCATGGCACGGACCGCGCCGGCCCATTCGTCGGTGGCCTCGATGGCGAGGCGGTACCAGATCGTGGTCAGCAGCAGGAGACCAAGAACCGTCGCGCCAGTCACCCAGGGGCGCGCGGCGACGCCGACCGCGAGGGTCACGACCAGCGCGACGACCACGAGCAGGTGGCCGTAGAGCAGGCAGATGAAGAAGTCGACAGTCATCCGGGCGTCGTCGGTCTGCTTGCGTGCCGCCTCCGGGACGGCGGCGTTGAGCTCGTGCCAGAGCACCTGGGAATCGAGGCGGTACCGGTTGTGCCCGTACTCCTCGAAGCGCCGGATCGCGTTGCCCAGTCGGGTCGGGGCGACCTGCCGATCGTCCAGGGGATAGCGATGCAGCCGCTCCCTGAGCACACCGAGCCAGACCGAGCCCCGCCGGACATCCTCGTCGGCGTACCGGCCGACGACCGGGTGCGCGCGGAAGGCGGCCAGTTTGGGTGCGTCGCCGGTCAGTTGGCCCGCTCGTTCCTGTCGAGCTAGCACCGCGGCGTCAACGCGGTTCCGCAGTAGGTGCTTGGTGGTTAGCTGCCGTCGGAGCCCAGCTTGGGACAGCCGTTTGGGCCAGCCGAGATAGCCCTCCAGGACGCGGTACAGCGGAGTCTGTACCGCGGCCAGGACGAGGCCCAACACGGTGGTGGTGACCAGTCCGGCAATCGCTGCCCGGGCGGCGTCGGTGCCGGTCGTGCCGAATCCGACCAGCGCCGGCGCGGCCACGAATCCGAAGATCAGCACGTTGATCAGGCTGGGTAGGATCCACCCGACCAGCAACGCCCGTCCGCTGCTGAGGGCGCCCTGGAGGATGCCGGTCATCGGCTAGCCGTTTCGCGCAGAACGGCGTACTCGGCGCAGTGCCGCGCGAAACCACGGTTCACGCAGGTTGTCGTACGGGCCGGGGATCTCGTCGGCGCGCCCGGCCGGTACCTCCCCATCGCGCTGCTGCGCGGCGACGGACTCGGCGAAGGCACTGCCACGCGCGCTGAGCTTGTCGGTTTCCAAGAACCAAGGACCTGGTGGACGGGCCCCGATCCGATCCGAAAGATCCTGCGCCTCGGCCGTGGTGTCGTTCGCGGGTCGGTCAGGCCGCTCGACGCGTTGCCGAACATAGGCGTCGAGGTACTCGTGGGCAAGTCCGAGCAACTCGGTGGACTCGCTCCGGACATCCCGGGTGAACGGGAGGCGCGCGGTCTCGCGCGCCTGCAGGATTGCGCCGAGGGCGACACGCAGATCAGATGAGTCCTCCGGATCCTGAGCAGCCAGACCGGCCAACTGCTCCAGGATCGGCTGAACCTCGGCCTCGACTTGCCGCATGACGACCTCGAGCTCGAACCGGTCGGCTGCAAATTGCTCTGACTCGGACCGAACGGGCCGGCTGCCGAATCCGTAGCCGTACCCACGCAGGCGCCTGACAGCTATCGCCACAGTCGTCCGCGCCACCTGGATCGCATCGTCAGCCTCATCCATGCGAACTGACTGTACTGGCATGGGGACTGTCAGTTCGCGTGTCTGCAGCTTGCTGCCATACCTACTCGGGCCAGCTGTCACCGGCCTTGTTCGGGTCTGGTGGGTCTGGCAGGCTGGTCAGGTTTGTACTCGGGCGGAAGGGGTCTGCTATGCGGTTTCATCAGGATCGGGAGCCGGACGGGGACCTGACGTTCAGTGATGTGTTCCTGGTGCCGAATCGGTCCCGGGTGACGTCGCGGCTGGACGTCGATCTGTCGACGAGTGACGGGACCGGGGCCTCGATTCCGGTGGTGGCGGCGAACATGACCGCCGTGTCGGGGCGGCGGATGGCCGAGACGATCGCCCGGTGTGGTGGGCTGGCGGTGATTCCGCAGGACATCCCGGTGGACGTGGTGGCCGAGGTGGTTGCCTGGATCAAGCAACGGGACCCTGTGCACGACACCGCGCTGACGCTGCCGCCGACCGGGACGGTGGGGGAGGCGCTCAACCTGCTGCCGAAGCGGAACCACGGCGCGGTCGTCGTTGTCGACCACGGCCGGCCGGTCGGGGTGGTGACCGAGGCGGACTGTGCGGGTGCCGACCGGTTCACCCAGCTGGACGCGATCATGTCGCGCGAGTTGCTGACGGTGCCCGAAGGGATCGACCCCGAGGCCGCGTTCAACCAGCTCCACGAAGGCCGGCACCGGCTCGCGCCCGTGGTGGACGCGGGCGGGCAGATCGTCGGCATCCTCACCCGCCAGCGCGCCCTCCGCGCCACGCTCTACGACCCCGCCCTGGACGCGAACGGCAAGCTGCGCGTGGCCGCCGCGATCGGGATCAACGGTGACGCCGAGCAGAAGGCCAAGGCGCTGCTCGACGTCGGCGTCGACGTACTGGTCATCGACACCGCGCATGGTCACCAGGAGCGGATGCTGGAGGTGGTCGAACGTGTTCGCGCCCTCGGCCCGAAGGTGCCGATCGTGGCTGGCAACGTCGTCACCGCCGAGGGCGTCACCGATCTGGTGAACGCGGGCGCAGACATCGTGAAGGTCGGCGTCGGTCCCGGCGCGATGTGTACGACCCGGATGCAGACCGCAGTCGGCCGGCCACAGTTCTCCGCGGTCCTCGAGTGCGCGACCCGGGCGCGGGAGCTCGGCAAACACGTCTGGGCGGACGGCGGCGTACGGCATCCTCGTGACGTCGCGCTGGCCCTCGCCGCGGGTGCGTCGAGCGTGATGATCGGGTCCTGGTTCGCCGGGACGTACGAGTCACCCGGCGACCCGCACCGGGACAGCCAGGGGCGGATCTACAAGGAGAGCTTCGGGATGGCCTCGGCCCGCGCGGTCCGGTCCCGGACCGCCGAGGACTCGCCGTTCCAGCGGGCCCGGAAGAGCATCTTCGAGGAGGGCATCTCGACCGCCCGGATGTACCTCGACCCGGAGCGCCCGAGCGTGGAAGACCTGCTGGACTCGATCGTCTCCGGCATCCGCAGCTCCTGCACGTACGTCGGGGCCGCGACCCTCGCCGAGTACCACGACCGTGCCGTCGTCGGGCTCCAGACCGCCGCCGGGTACTCCGAGGGCAAGCCGCTCAACACCAGTTGGTAGCCGTCGCCTGTCTCACCCGCCGGGTGAGGTTCGCGACTCCCCAAGTTCATGCGCCGGGCGATGGTCACCGGTCGCCTTCGGTGGCACGGTGTTGTGACAAGGGGGAGGGAGGGCATCGGGCGATCCGTCGGGGGGTCGGAGATCTCGTGGGGGCACGGGACCGATCGACGCGGGGGTCTCACTGTTACCGGTGCCCTACTCGTGGTCGTGGGCGGTGTTGAAGAGTTCGGCCGAGGCTTGGGAGGGCGACTCGGGAGCTCGTTCCACCGCCCGCGACTGCTGCCTTGATCCGGGCAGTCCACCGATCTGCTTGGCAAGTCGCCGGGTACGGCGGCATAGTCGAGGGATCGATGCTGCACGGGTATGGGGAGCCGGGGCGTGGACGCAGACAAGGGTGCCCCGCTACGGGTTGACGCGGAGACCGCGATCATCCTGCGCGAGGCGTACCACAAGATCGAGGCGCTCTTCCGATCCGACCACTACGGCCTGTACGACTATGTCCGGGTGGTGGCCGGGAAGGTCGCGCCCGTCGACGCGTTCTTCGTCGGGTTCCTGCAGGGCGCCAGCCGGGTCCGCTACCCGTACGGGTACGACGACGGCCACTACGTCACTCCGGACACCCATATCTTCGGTCCGAACGGTCAGACCGCCTGGCTGGTGAAGCACCGGCAGACGTACCGGTTTGCCTACGACAACGGGTCCGCGCTGCATGCCGGCGTACCGGTGGGGCCGGTCGGACGGCGGTCCGAGGACGCGGTGACGGTGCCGATCTTCCGGGCGGCGAAGGACGGGCCCGACCAGCTGTTCGGGCTGCTGTCGATGCAGAGCTACACACCCAAGGCGTACGACGACAACGCGATCCGGGCGTTCGAGTGGTTGTGCGAGGTGGTGGAGCGCGTCCTGACCCGTGAGGGCGAGGACCGGCAGGCGCTGCGCCGGCTGCCGGCCGGGGACATCGGGCCGAACCTGCTGACGTCGGACCACGTGATGGAGTACCTGACGCACCGGGTGGCGTCGATCCGGGAGATCGCGGCCGAGGCGTTGCAGGAGCCCGACGTGAGCGCGGGCGTCCACACGCATCTGGAACGGATCATGAACGCCACCGAGCACATCCAGTCCGAGCTGATCGAGATGCTGATGGAGACCGACGAGGGGCCGGAGCGCCGGTTCAGCAGTCTCACCAAGGCGCAGCAGGGGGTCGCCGTACTGCTCGCCGACGGCCTCGACAACGACCAGCTCGCCGCGGAACTCGGCGTCAGCCTGAACACGGTCAAGACCCACCTGAGCGCGATCCTCCGCAAATACGGCCTCCGCAACCGAGCCCAAGCCGCCGACGACGTCCGCCGCTACCTGGCCCGCTGACCCTGTACGACGTTCAGTAGGAGCGGGCCACGTACGCGGTCAGGTGGGGTTCATTGTCTCCAATGGGCAATGAACCGTCCTGGCGCTGCAGGCAACGGACGGTCATGCCGGCCTCGGCCAGGCGATCCTCGCCCGCCTCGCCGACGGCGTCGTACGGCAGGCTCGCCCAGCCCGCGGCCGCCGCTTCCACGGCCTCCTCGACTGTCGCCACCGCGGTGATCCGGGAAGCTTGGCGAGCGGCTGCCTCGGCCAGCAGGTGCGCCTGGTCGTCCTCGATTGCCGCCGTGACGGTCGACGTCAGCTCTGCCAGCCGCACCGCGGACTTGGCCGAGCCCCGCAGCCGGCGTACGACGGTTGCGCTGTCGTCGGCCAGATCACGCGGACCGAGCTCGATCCGGACCGGGACGCCTTTCAGCTCCCAGTTCACCGCGCGCCGACCGAACGGCTGATCGGTACGGTCGTCGACCGTTACCCGCAGTCCGGCAGACTCCAGATCTGCCGCGATCCGTCGGGCCGCCGCGACGGTCTCCTCCTTGATCGCGAGTACGACGACTTGGACCGGCGCGACCGTGGGCGGGACCCGGAGACCGGCCTGGTCGCCGTGCACCATGATCAGGCCGCCGACCATCCGGGTCGTGCTGCCCCACGACGTGGTCCAGGCGAGCTCGCGCTGCCCGTCCCGCGACAGGTACCCGATGTCGAACGCGCGCGCGAAGTTCTGACCGAGCTCGTGGGACGTGCCCATCTGCAGGGCCTTGCCGTCGCCGGTCATCGCCTCCAGCGTCATCGTATTGATGGCGCCGGCGAACCGCTCACGCCGCGTCTTGCGGCCGACGACGACCGGGATCGCGAGTACGTCGACCATGACCTCGCGATAGGCATCGTACAGGATCTTCGTCGCGTAGGCGCGGGCGTCCGCTTCGGAGGCGTGCGCGGTGTGACCCTCCTGCCAGAGGAACTCGGTGGTGCGCAGGAACAGTCGCGGCCGGAGCTCCCAGCGGACGGCGTTGGCCCACTGGTTCAGCAGCAGCGGGAGGTCGCGGTAGCTCTGGACCCATTTCGCCATGTACTCGCCGATCATCGTCTCCGACGTCGGCCGGATCACAGCGGGTTCCTCGAGTTGCTTGCCGCCGGCATGCGTCACCACGGCCAGCTCGGGGCTGAACCCCTCGACGTGCTCGGCCTCGCGCTGCAGGTAGCTCTCGGGGATCAGCAACGGGAAGTAGGCGTTCGCCGCGCCGGTCGCCTTGATCCGGCGGTTCATTGCCTCCTGCAACAGTTCCCAGATCCCGTACCCGTACGGTCGTACGACCATCGTCCCCCGGACCGGCCCGTTGTCGGCGAGCTCGGCTTTGGCAATCACATCCTGGTACCAACGGGGAAAGTCCGTCGCCTGATCGGCGAGCGGGGAACGGGTCGTCTTCATGCTCCCCGAGTGTAGGAGCCGGTTCCACGATGTGCTTCTGAATAAAAGAACGCCCGGTGGTCACGAGGACCACCGGGCGTTGGGTACTACGTTCTACAGCGAGGCCAAGGCGTTGTTCCAGGTTTTGGAGGGGCGCATGATGGCTGCGGCCTTGGCGGGGTCGGGCTGGTAGTAGCCGCCGAGGTCGGCGGGGTTGCCCTGGACGGCGAGGAGTTCGTCGACGATGGTCTGCTCGTTGCTCGCCAGGGTCTCGGCGAGCGGGGCGAAGGCCTTCGCGAGCTCGGCGTCGTCGGTCTGCTTGGCCAGCTCCTGCGCCCAGTACAGCGACAGGTAGAAGTGGCTGCCGCGGTTGTCGATCCCGCCGACGCGCCGGGTCGGCGACTTGTCCTCGTTCAGGAACGTCGCGGTCGCCCGGTCGAGCGTGTCGGCGAGGATCTGCGCCCGCGCGTTGCCGGTCGCCTGCGCCAGGTGCTCGAAGCTCGCGGCCAGCGCGAAGAACTCACCCAGGCTGTCCCAGCGCAGGTAGTTCTCCTTGACCAGCTGCTGCACGTGCTTCGGCGCCGACCCACCCGCGCCGGTCTCGAACAGACCGCCACCGGCCATCAGCGGCACGATCGACAGCATCTTCGCGCTGGTCCCGAGCTCGAGGATCGGGAACAGGTCGGTCAGGTAGTCACGCAGCACGTTGCCGGTCACCGAGATGGTGTCCTCGCCGCGGCGGATCCGCTCCAGCGAGAACGTGATCGCGTCCACCGGCGCCAGGATCCGGATGTCCAGACCCTCGGTGTCGTGGTGGAACAGGTACTCCTGGACCTTCGCGATGATCTGCGCGTCGTGCGCGCGGGTCTCGTCCAGCCAGAAAACCGCCGGGTCGCCGGTGGCGCGGGCCCGGTTGACGGCCAGCTTGACCCAGTCCTGGATCGGGGCGTCCTTGGTCTGGCAGGCCCGGAAGATGTCACCGGCCGAGACCGCTTGCTCGAGGACGACGTCGCCGGCCTGGTTCACCAGTCGCACCGAGCCGGTGGTCTGGATCTCGAAGGTCTTGTCGTGCGAGCCGTACTCCTCGGCCTTCTGCGCCATCAGGCCGACGTTCGGCACCGAGCCCATCGTCGACGGGTCGAACGCACCGTTGGCGCGGCAGTCGTCGAGAACGGCCTGGTAGATCCCGGAGTAGCTGTGGTCCGGCAGTACGGCGAGGGTGTCGGCCTCCGCGCCGTCCGGGCCCCACATGTGCCCCGACGAACGGATCATGGCCGGCATCGACGCGTCGACGATCACGTCCGACGGGACGTGCAGGTTGGTGATGCCCTTGTCCGAGTCGACCATCGCGAGCTTCGGGCCGGCCGCCAGCTCGGCGTCGAAGGAGGCCTTGATCTCGGCGCCCTCGGGCAGCGCGGCGATCCCGTTCAGGATGCCGCCGAGACCGTCGTTCGGGGTCAGGCCGGCCTTGGCGAGGACGTCGCCGTACCGCGCGAAGGTCTCCGGGAAGAACGCCCGGACGACGTGGCCGAAGACGATCGGGTCGGAGACCTTCATCATGGTGGCCTTGAGGTGGATCGAGAACAGCACGTCCTCGGCCTTCGCCCGCGCGACCTGCGCGGTGAGGAACTCGCGGAGCGCGGCCACGTGCAGCACGGAGGCGTCGACGACCTCACCGGCGAGCACCGGGACGGACTCGCGCAGCACCGTGGTGCTGCCGTCGTCGCCGGCCAGCTCGATCCGCAGCGAGTCGTCGGCGGCGATCACGGTGGACTTCTCGGTGGCGCGGAAGTCGTCGTTGTCCATCGTCGCGACGTTGGTCTTGGACTCGGCGGTCCAGGCGCCCATCCGGTGCGGGTGGGTCTTCGCGTAGTTCTTCACCGAGGCGGGGGCGCGGCGGTCCGAGTTGCCCTCGCGCAACACCGGGTTCACCGCGGAGCCCTTGACCTTGTCGTAGCGGGCCTGGATCTCCCGCTCCTCGTCGATCTTCGGCTCGTCCGGGTACTCCGGCAGCGCGTAGCCCTGGGACTGCAGCTCGGCGACCGCGGCCTTCAGCTGCGGGATCGAGGCCGAGACGTTCGGCAGCTTGATGATGTTGGCCGCGGGCGTCTTGGCCAGCTCACCGAGCTCGGTCAGCGCGTCCGCGATCCGCTGGTCGTCCTTGAGGTATTCCGGGAAGACCGCGAGGATCCGGCCGGCCAGTGAGATGTCCCGGGTCTCCACGCCGACACCGGCCTGACCGGCGTACGCCTGGATGACAGGCAGGAACGAGTACGTGGCGAGCGCCGGAGCCTCGTCGGTGTGCGTGTAGATGATCGTCGAGTCAGTCACAGCCCCACCCTAATGGGCGATCCGGCCGGGCCGGCTTCGGCGTGGGCAGGCTCACGCCCAGCGCTCGTCAGGCGAGATCGTCCGGGTGCGCGAGCGTGATCCCGGTCGCGACGGTGACCGCGCTGGTGAAGGCCAGCGTGTCGATCGGGGAGGCCGCCGCGACGGTCGCGCCGGCCAGCGAGGCCAGTCCCTTCGCGCCGTCCCAGGTGCAGTCCACGAACACCGCCTTGGTGGCCTTGACCTGGGAGAACTCGACTCCGGACAGGTCGCAGCGCCGGAACACCGCCCCGGTCAGATCGGCGGAGACGAAGTCGGCGTTCTGCAACCGGCAGTCGGTGAGCTCGACCTTGTGGAACTTCGCGAACCGGAACGAGCCGAAGTCGAGCACGGTGTCGCGGACCGTCACGTGCTGGAACGTCGCCCCGGATCCGGCGAACCCGATCATCCGGGACGCCGTGATCGCGACCCGGGTGAGCGCCGCGTCCGACCAGCGAGCGTTCGCGATATCGCACTGGGCCAGCTCGGTGTCGACCACGATCAGCTTCTCCAGGTCGGACCCGGCCAGCTTGCAGCGGGTCAGCCGGCACCCGCTCACCTCGACGTGCTCGGCCTCCAGATCGCTCAGGTCCACGTCGTCGAGCCCGAGGTCGAGCAACCGCTCCTCGTCCTCGATCTCGTCCGGGAGAGCGGTCTCGAGCTGGGCCCGCAGGCGCGGTACGGCGATCTTCACGCCACCGACCGTAGCGGGCGACGTGGACAGAAGGCGGATCGGCCAGGCAAACCAAAAGCGGGGCCGCCGCACACCCGCGCGGGGGGGGGGGGGGTGTGGGGGTTGGTGTTGTTGGGGGTGGGCCGCAAAAGCGG
>NZ_JBSHBJ010000007.1:253518-274695 GCF_053611945.1 Kribbella sp. NPDC054772
GCCCGGCCATCCCAATCGCGGCCCCGCCGCCGCCGCGCGCGGGGGCGGCTGAGGTCTGGGGGATTGTGATGGCCTGGCGGTCCGTCAAACGCTGCGCAGGTAGTGGGCGGCGGCGCCGACGAGGGCGGAGCGTTCGGTCTCGTGGGTCGGGGACGCCGGGAACGGCAGGGCCGCGTCGATCAGGTCGAAGGCGCCGGAGATCGAGCCGCCGAGGACCGTGCGCGTCACTCCGAAACGCTCGATCCAGGGGCCGAGCGCGGCGGCCAAGTCCGTGAAACAGGCGGTCAGCACCTCCTGCGCGGCGGTCTCGCCGGCCCGGGCCTGGTCGGCGATCTCCTTCACCCCGGGTGCCTCCGTCCCGGTCCGCTCGGCGTACCGGCGCAGGATCGCCCGCGCCGAGATCGAGTCCTCCAGCGGCTTCCCGGCGTACGTCGTCTTGTACAGCTCACCGCCCGGCGGGACGGTGTCGCCCTCGCGGACCACCCGCCCGTCGGCGAGGAACGCCGTACCGATGCCGGTGCCGATCGTGACGCCGACGCAGCGTTCGGCGCCGCGGACCTCGCCCGCGGTCCATTCACCGACGGCGAACGCCTCCGCGTCGTTCATGAACAGCAACCGGTCGATCCCGAGTTCCTTGGCCAGCGCTTCGCCCAGGTTGAAGCCGTACAGCTGGTCGAACTTGCCCTGGGCGCGGTACCAGGCCACCCCGGTCTCGAAATCGAACGGCCCCGGCAGCGCGACCGCGAGCCCGTTTGCCAGCGGCAACTTCCGGGCCGCCTGTGCGAGTTGCTCGACCACCACCTCGGCGGCCGCCTGGGACTCGAGCTGCACCCGATCCACCTCGGTCACGTCCCACGATTCCGGCGCCACCACGGCCGCCGTGACGTGACTTCCCCCGATCTCCAGCACCGCTACGTCCATCCGCACATCATCGCAGCAGTCAGTACTCCTCCCGGAACACAGGCTTCCCGGACGCGTCGTACATGGTGATGGAGATCGGGTCGCTGTTGCCCAGCAGGATGCTCGGCGTGTACACGCGGTGCACCCAGTAGCCGTCCTTGATCGTGGCGTCACCTTGCTGCCCGAGGCCGCTGAACGCGATCCGGGTGACTCCCTCCGGCACCCGGCCCGCGTAGCTGTAGCGCACCCCGCTGCACACTCGCCCATCGACGTTGTGGTCGCGGTCGACCGGCTTGTCACCGCAGCCCATGCTCCAGTACCGCTGGATCTGGTACTCGCGGGTGATGATGCCGACGTTGAGCAGCGTCGCCCCGAACCCGCCCACCGGCTTCCCGAACATCGGTACGCCGGCCACGCAGTACGCGTACTGCTTCCCGTCCGGGGACCGGCGGACCGTCATCGCACCGTCGAGGTCGCTCACCTCGACCACCTTGTCGGTCCACTGCGTCACCACCCGCACGCGCCAGACGTCGTTGTTCACGGTCCGGAAGTAGTCGTTGGACTTCGCACACAGGTCGGTGATCGCGGCGGGGCGGGACACCGTAGGCGTGGTCGCCGGCTGGGGCGCGGACTGTGCGCCGCCGATCCGGCCGACCAGCAGTACGGCGACCACCGCGGTGGCGGCTGTGGCGGCTGTGGCGGCGGTCATCGCGAGGCGGCGTACCCGGGTCCGGTGCCGTCCCGTGGCGACGAGCTCCGTGACATCCGGGGCGAAGGTCGCCGGCCGGTCGGAGGCGCGCTCCATCAGGTCCTTCAGTTCGCCGGTCATCGCGCTCCCTTCATTCCAGCCAGGTCGGAGAGCTCGGCGAGGGCCGGATGCGCGCGCAGTTTCTCCAGTGCGCGCAGCGTCTGGCTCTTGACCGTGCCGGGACGGCAGTCGAGGGCGATCGCGGTCTCGTCGACGGACAGTTCGTCGAAGTACCGGAGTACGACGCACGCGCGCTGCCGGGGCGGTAGTTCGGCGAGGGCCTTGGTGATCACCAGCCGGTTCTCCACGTCGCCGAGTGAGTTGGAGCGGTCGGGCTCGTTGACGAAGTACTCGCCGTCGCTGACCACTTCCTGGCTGGATTTCCGGCGCAGGGCATCGAGGGTGGTCGAGACGACGACCTTCCGGGCGTACGCGCCGATCGCGCCCTTGCGCTGGATCCGGCCCCAGCTCCGGTACATCCGGATCAGCGCCTCCTGGGTGGCGTCCTCGGCCCGGCGCCAGTCCCCGCACAACAGGTAAGCGGTCCGGCACAGAGCGTTGGCATGGTGTGTCACGAACTCGACGTAGTCCTGCTCGGTCTCCGGTCCCACCCGCGGCTCTCCCCAGTCATGCCGAGGCAAACGTGCTGAACACGTCAAACGGTTGCATGGATTCGCGGTCAGATCTGTGGAATGCGGGAACGGTTGTCCGCTCTTGTCCGTAGAGTGACTGGAGCGAGGGGACTGTGATGCCGACCGAGGGCAGGGCCACGCCCGTGGTCGCGGCGCTGAGCGTCGCGGTTGCGGTGCTCGGTCATGTGCTCGTCGGGGGTGGTGGAGTTCCGCTCGTCGTGGTGCCTCCGTTGGCTGCGCTGGCCGCGGCGTGCTGGCTGCTGGGAGAGCACCTCGCGGACGAGCGGTTGCTGACGGCCCTCGTCCTGGCCGTGGTGCAGCTGTTCGTGCACGTGACGCTCGATGCCGCGAGTATGCATCACGGGATGTCTCCCGGTATCGGAGGCAGCCTGTTGATGACCGCGACGCACCTGGGCGTGCTGCTGGCGGCCGTCCTCGCGATCAGCCGCGCGCACCGGTGGATCCTGCGGGTACGGAAGGTGTTCGCCCGGCTGCTCCCGGAGCTGCCGGTACTGCGGCCTGTGCTGCACCTCGCCCCCGCTGTTCACGGCTTCCTCTCGCCCTGGACCCCGGCCGGGTCGCGGCTCGGTTCGAGTGTCTCCGGGCGCGGGCCTCCCGGCGTACGAGTGCTCCCAGCTGTCTGAACCGGCCCACGGGCCGGACTACTCGTATGCCTTGAAAGGTTCTCTCATGCCCAAGAGATTCGTGCTGCGCGCTGGTGCGATCGTCGCGGCGTCCGCGCTCGTGGTGATCGGTGCCGCGAGCTCGGCGTCTGCCCACGTGACGGTGTCGTCACCGGACGCCAAGCCCGGTGGGTACGCGAAGCTGGTGTTCCGCGTGCCGACCGAGTCCGACAACACCAGTACGACGAAGCTCGTCGTTTCGCTGCCCACCGACCACCCGTTCGCGCACGTCGGTGCGCAGGTGAAGGACGGGTGGAAGGTCGAGAAGACGGAGCAGAAGCTCCCGGCGGCGGTGAAGGTCGGCGACGTGACGCTGACGAAGGCGATCACCACGGTCACCTGGACCGCGGCCGCGGGCGGCATCCCGCCGAACGACTTCGACGAGTTCGCGCTGTCGGTCGGCAAGCTGCCCGAGGGCGTCGACGCGCTGAGCTTCCCGGCGGACCAGACGTACAGCGACGGTGAGGTGGTGAAATGGGCTGATGTCGCCAAGGACGGGGCCGACGAGCCTGAGCACCCCGCGCCGACGCTGAAGCTGACGGCCGCGGTCACGCCGGTCGCGGCAGCTGCGTCCGAAGGTACGTCGGACTCGCTCGCGCGCTGGCTCGGTGGCGCCGGCCTGCTGGTCGGATTGCTCGGTCTCGCGTTCGGTCTGCGTCCGCGCAAGCCGGTCGTGGCGGAGTCCGGGAAGTAGTCGTGCGCCGACTGATCGCAGTACTGGTGGCGTCGTTCGTCGCGCTGGTGGCTTCCACCGGCGTGGCGGCGGCGCACGCCAAGCTCGAGTCGATGACGCCGACCGACGGTTCGTCGATGGCCGCGCCGCCGACCAAGGTGGTCCTGACCTTCAACGAGCCCGTCGGCGCCAACGGGACGCAGGTCCAGGTGAACTCGCCGAGCGGCAAGAACGTCGCGAACGGTGACGTCCAGGTGGTCGACAACACGGTCACCCAGCCGGTCGGCGCGATGATCGAGGCCGGCAAGTACGTCGTCGACGCCCGCGTGGTCTCGGCCGACGGCCACCCGATCACCGTCTCCGGTTCGTTCACCGTCACGCACGCCGGCCACCCCGCGACCGAACCGGCCGGCACCCCGCCGACGACCCCGCAGGACAGCAGCTCCAACACCGTCACGATCGTCGCGATGTGCCTGGTGATGCTGGTGGTCGTCGCCCTGGCGGTGGTCATCGTTCGTCGCCGACCCGCCTCATGACCCGCAGCCGCCTGGTCCTGCCCGGGATGGTTGCCGCCGGCATCGTTGTGATGGTGCTCGGCCTGCTCGCCGCCGGCGGTGCCCCGACGCGGCCGGCGGATGGGTTGCTCGGCGCCGGCCTCGGCATCTCCTGGGCGGTTCCGGTACTGCGGATCCTCGCGGACGTCGCCGCGGTGGCGACCGGGGGCGCCGTACTGTCTGTCGTGCTGTTCCTGCCCGCGAAGGACGGAAAGCTCGGTGACAAAGCGATTCGGGCCTGTCAGGACGCCGCACTGGCTGCGGGCGTGTGGGCCGTCGCGAGTATCGGCGGTCTGGTCGCGACCGCGACGGTGATCCTCGGCATCCCGCTGTCGCATCTCGCCGAACACGCGTCACCGGCGGGACAGTTGCCCCAGGTCCGAGCGCTCGCGGTCGCCGTCGTACTCACCGCCGTACTGGCCGTTGTGCTGTCCGGCCTCAAGACGTTGCGTGGTGCACGGTTCGCCGCGGTGCTGACCGTCGCCGCGCTGATTGGTCCACTGCTGACGGGGCACGGGGCCATCGAGCGCACGAGTCTCTGGTCGGTGCTCGCGACCACGTCACTCGTGATCCACGTCGTGGCGGTCGTCGTGTGGGTCGGTGGGCTGGGCGCCGTACTGCGGTATGCCCGGTCACCGCAGGCGGTCGAGGTGTTCAGCACGCTCGCTCTCGTGTGCACGGTGACGGTCGGGCTGACGGGTCTGCTGACGGCCGAGATCCACCTCGGTGGGCGAGCGGACGGCTGGGGCCTGATCACCCAGTGGGTGACCAGCGGGTACGGCGTTCTGGTGCTCGGGAAGACCCTGGCGTTCGCAACTCTGGTTTTCATCGGGTGGCAGCACCGCCAGTACACCCTGCTGCGGTTGGCGGACGGGGATGCGGGCGCGTTCCGGCGCCTTGCGGTTCTGGAACTCGTGGTCATGGGAGCGACGATCGGGCTGGCGGTCGCGCTGTCGCGCACGCCGTGACGTGACTCGGTGACATGTCAACAGACGCCCGTACACTGGGTAAATGACGCAACCGCGGTGGCTGGACGAGCGGGAGGCGCGACTCTGGCAGTCGTACCGGGACACGCATCGGGAACTGATGCGCGCGCTCGAGGCGCGGATGATCACCAATTCGGGCCTGTCCGGCGCCGACTACGCCCTGCTGCACCCGTTGTCCGAGGCCGTCGACGGAGTCCTCCGGACGCGTGACCTCGGCCGCTCCGTCGGTTGGGAACGCAGCCGCCTGTCGCACCAGGTCAGCCGGATGGAGAAGCGCGGTCTGGTCTGCCGCGAGGAGTGCACCGACGACGCCCGCGGCTCGATGGTCCGCCTGACCGAGCTGGGCCGCAAAGCCATCGACGCCGCCGCTCCGGACCACGTCGCCGCCGTCCGCACGTTCTTCTTCGACCGCCTCACCCCGGCCGAGCAGACCCAACTCACCACCCTCCTCACCCGCATCGCCGACGACCTCCCCGCCACCTGCACCCCCGCGGACTGCGACGAGTAGCGGTCACTCCCGGTACTCGCCGGTAGTTGGGTGGTGACACGCCGTCACGCGGAGCGGCGGGGTGGAGCGTGCCGAAAGAATGATTCGGGTCGGGTTCGGATGCGCGCTGGATTTGACAATCGTTTTCACTAACGTGAGGATTGTCGCGTGTCCGAGGCTTGGGGTAGGCGTGGGTTTCTGGGGCTGGCCGGGGCTGCTGGGCTGGCCGCCGTCACCGGGTGTGGGGCGGATGCGGCCGCCCAACCCCAGCAGGGCGGGCGGTTGCGCGCGGTGTATGCCGGTGGTGGCGCGAAGGAAGTGCTCGATCCGCACGTGCAGAGCCTGTTCGTGGACATCGCGCGGCACAAGGCGATCTACGAGAAGCTGGTCGAGCTCGGCCCGGACCTGAAGCCGGTCCCGCGGCTCGCGTCGAAGTGGGACCACGACGGTACGGCGACCACGTGGCGGTTCACGCTGCGGGACGCGACGTTCCACGACGGCGCGAAGCTGACCGCCGAGGACGTGCTGTACAGCCTCGCGCGGATCGCGGATCCCGCCGTACCCGAGCGGGTCGCGCAGTCGTCGCTCGCGACGCTGGATCTCAGGCGCAGCAAGGCGATCGGTGCGTCGACGGTCGAGCTCGTACTGACCGCGGCGAACGCCGAGTTCCCCGCGCTGCTGGCCGGGATCGGCACGCAGATCGTGCGCAACGGGTTCAAGGACCCGGCCAAGCCCGTCGGCACCGGCGCCTTCCGCTACGTGTCCTTCGAGGCCGGGCGGTCGATGGTTGCCTCGCGGTACGACGACTACTGGGACGAGCCCGCGCGGATCGAGGAGCTGCAGATCCTGTCGGCCGACTCGGAGGCGCGCGCCAACGCGGTCCAGGGCGGCCAGGCGGAGTACGCCAACGACATGACCGCGACGTTCGCGCGGACCGCCGAGGCCGGGAAGACGGTGCGGATCGTGGCGGCGAAGGCGAGCACGATGCAGGCGTTCGTGATGAAGGTCGACCAACCCCCGTTCGACAACCCGGACGTGCGGTTGGCCTTCAAACTGCTCGCGGACCGGCAGCGGCTGGTCGACGTTGTGCTCGCCGGTCGCGGCGCGGTCGGGAACGACCTGTTCGGCAAGGGGTATCAGTACTACCCGGCCGAGCTGCCGCAGCGCGAGCGCGATGTCGACCGGGCGAAGTCGTTGCTCGCGAAGGCCGGTCTGGTCGGGAAGCAAGTGGAGATCTTCACCGCGGACGCCTCGGCCGGGTTCGTGGAGGCGGCGACGTTGTTCGCGGAGCAGGTCGCGGAGGCGGGCGTGCGCCTGAAGGTGACGACCGGGAGCCCGCAGACCTACGCGAAGGACCTGTTGACGAAGGGGGCGATCGGCAACCATCGCTCCGGTGCGATGCCGATCCCGCAGTACGTCACCGATCGGCTGCTGTCGCAGTCGCCGTTCAACGTGACGCATTGGCGGCGGCCGGGGTTCGACGCGGCGTTCGCGGCGGCGCGGGCGGTGACGTCCGAGGAGCAGCGGTCGGCGAAGTACGGCGTACTGCAGAAGACGCTGCGGGACGAGGGCGGGATCCTCGCGTGGGGGTTGCCCGATTACCTGGTGGCGGTGTCGGCGAAGGTGCAGGGTGTGCAGGCGGCGCCGCCGAACACGCTGGACCAGGGCCGGTTCGACAAGGTGTGGCTGGCCTGAATGCGGTCGTACGCCGTCCAGCGGGCACTGCTCGCGGTGGTTCAGTTGGTTGTGCTCTCGGTGCTGGTGTTCGTGCTGACGTCGCTCCTGCCGGGGGACGCGGCCGAGCTGCGGTTCACCGAGACGCTGACGCCCGATCAGGTCGCGCGGCTGCGGGCCGAGCTCGGGCTGGATCAACCGGCGCCGGAACGATTCGTGCACTGGATGGGCAACGTGCTGAGCGGCAATCTGGGGACGTCGTTGATCAGCGGGGGACCGGTCGCGGGCATCGTGCGCAGCTCGATCGGCGCGACGCTGGTGCTCACGCTGGCGACGCTCGCCGTCGTGGTTCCGCTGGCTGTTGCCCTGGGCATCGTCATGGGAACCCGTGAGAACGGCCGGATCGATCGTGCGATCACCTCGGTCACGCTGGCGCTGTCCGCCATCCCGGACTTCGTGATCGCGGTAGTGCTGGTCGCGGTCTTCGCACTGAAGCTCGGTTGGCTCCCGGCGACCTGGGTCGGCGGCAACCTGCTCGCTTCGCCGGTCCTGCTGATCCTTCCGGTCGCCGTTCTCCTGGGCCGGACGGTCTGCCTGCTGTCCCGCCAGGTCCGCGCCGGCACGATCTCCGCCTTGAACGCCGAGTATGTCGCCCAGGCCCGCCGGCTCGGTGTTCCGCGGCGCCAGCTGCTGCTGCGTCACGTCCTGCCGAACGCCGCCGTACCCGGTGTTCAGGAGCTGGCCCGAACCGGCGACACGCTCCTGGGAGGGGTCCTCGTTGTGGAGGCCATCTTCGCGATCCCGGGCTTCGCCACCGCTCTCGTGGACGGCGTGGAGACTCGCGACCTCCCAGTGGTGCAAGCCCTCACGCTGACTCTCGCCGTGGCCGCTCTGCTCATCAACCTGGCGGCCGACCTCACCTGCAACCGACTCGTCCCGCGAACGGCCCTCCTCCGATGACCCCGTCGCTGCGTGAACGGATCGCGGTCGGTGTGTCGGTCGTACTGGTTCTGGTGCCGCTGGGAGTGGCGGTGCTCGGGCCGCTGGCGCCGTACGACGGGGGAGAGGGACTGCCGTACTCGCCCGAAGGCCTGCTGGGGACGGACGGGTTGGGCCGGGACGTCGTCGGACTGCTGCTGGTAGGCGGGCGCACGGCGTTGGGGATGGCCTTCGGAGCCGTGCTGATCGCCTACCTAGTCGGCGGAGCGATCGGGCTGATCGCGGCATCGACCCGCCATCGCTGGCTGGACGAAGGATTGATGCGACCCCTCGACGTACTGCTGCCGGTGCCGTCCCTGCTGGTGATCAGCGTGGTGGCCGTGGGCTGGCAGGCGTCCGCGCTCGCGATCACGGCCGCCGTGGCGATGGTGAACGTCCCGACCGTCGCGCGCCTGGTCCGCGCCGCGGCGCTGGACGCGGCCAGCGGCCCGGTGGTCGAAGCCCTGCGCATGCAGCGCGAGTCCTGGTTCGCGATCCACATCGGGTACGTCGGACGCTCGGTCCTGGGCCCGGTCGCGGCAGATCTCGGCACCCGCATCACCCTCGCGGTCTTCCTCGTCGCGTCGGTGAACTTCCTCGGACTGGGACTCAGCCCGACCGCGCCGGACTGGGCGGTCAGCGTGTCCCGCAACCGCGAAGGTCTCCTCCTCCAACCCTGGTCGGTCCTCGCTCCCGCACTGCTGCTCGTCTCGTTCACCCTCGGTTTCAACCTCCTCGCTGATCGTCTGGTGCACAGGTCCCGTCGTCTGGTCGAGGTGGCCTCATGAGCCTGGTGCGAGTGGACAAACTGACCGCGATCGCGGGCGAGACCTTCCTAGTGGACGGCGTGTCCTTCGAGGTCGTCGCGGGTGAGGTCACGGCGCTCGTCGGTGCGTCCGGGTCCGGCAAGACCACGTCGGCGCTGGCGCTGCTTGGTGACCACGGCGACGGCGTACGCCTGACCGGTCATGTCGAGGTCGCGGGCGAAGCAGTTGTCGATGGCAACGGCGTGACCCCGGCCGCGGCCCGGATGCTTGGACGTGTGGTGGCGTACATGCCACAACATCCGGGCAGTGCTCTGAATCCTGCACGCCGGATCGGTACGACGTTGCGCGAGCTGGCGAAACTCCACGCCGGCGACCCGGACGAGGCGGTCCGTGCCGCCCAGTTGCCCGGTGACCGCGGCACTCTCAAACGCTTTCCGCATCAGTTCTCGGGTGGTCAGCGGCAGCGGGTCGCGCTCGCGCAGGCGCTGACGTGCAGGCCCGACGTACTCGTGCTCGACGAACCGAGCACCGGCCTCGATTCGATCACCCGACTCCAACTCGTCCACGAGCTCAGGGACCTCGCGGCCACTGGCCTGGGAATCTTGCTGCTCAGTCACGATCTCGACCTGGTGCGCGCGCTGGCCACGCGCGTCGTTGTCCTCGACGCCGGCCAGGTCGTCGCCGCAGGCACTGCCGATGTCCTCCCGCCCGCGCCGGAACATGCCGTGCTGGGAACCTCCGGCGACCGACACCCGTTGCTAGAGGCAATGAACTTGTCAGCTTCGCTGCGGCCGCGCGGTCGCGATGTCGTCCTGCGCGATGTCGGCCTCGCGGTCCCAGCCGGCGCCTGCCTCGGCGTCGTCGGCCGTTCCGGCAGCGGCAAGACCACCCTGGCTCGCTGCCTCGCGGGTCTGCACGAGCGCCGGACGGGCACCATCTTGCTCGACGGCGCTCCGCTTCCGGTTCTCCGCAGACGCACCCGCGAGCAGCACCGCCGCGTCCAGTACGTCTGGCAGGAAGTCCGCGGCTCCTTCGACGAACGCCGCCCCGTCGACCAGCAAGTCGCCCGTACGGCGCAACGCCTGCGCGCGCTCGCTCCGGACCGGGCGCACGCCGAGGCCGTCGCCACGCTCGCCCGTCTCGGTGTCGCGGCGATCACCGCGGCGCGTCCACCGAGCCGGCTGTCCGGCGGTGAGCTGCAACGGGCCGCTCTCGCGCGGGCCGTCCTCGCGAATCCCGACGTACTGATCTGCGACGAGATCACCACAGCGCTCGACGACCGCGGGACGGCGCTGGTGCTCGACCTGCTGAGTGAGTTGAAGAGCCGCGGGACGGCCCTGATCTGGATCGGCCACGACCTCGGCCTGGTCGCCGCCGTCGCCGACGAGGTCCTGGTCCTCGACGACGGCCACGTTGTCGAGCAAGGTCCGCCCGCGACCCTCACAACCGCGCCTCAACACGCACTGACCCGGCAGCTCGTAGCAGCCGCCCAGCTCAGCACCAACAAACCTCCGCCCGTGCTATCCCTCGACTCAAGGAGCGAACCGCGCCGATGACGCGACTGCACGACCACCTGGCGGAGGCCATCAAGGATCCCGACCCGATCCGGGTCCGGTCCGAGGCCGGCGACGACCTGATCTGCCTGCGGTTCGAGACGATGAAGGTGTACTCCGCGCTCGGCGCGGTCCGGCACCTGCTGGAGACCGGGAGGGTCCGGCCGGGTGACACGCTGATCGACAGCTCGAGCGGGATCTACGCGCACGCGCTCGCGCTGGCCTGCCACCGGTACGGGATGAAGTGCCACATCGTCGGCTCCACCACGGTCGACCGGACGCTGAAGATCCAGCTGGAGATCCTCGGCGCGACCGTCGAGCAGGTGCCGTCGTCGAACAACCTGCAGCTGGACCAGAACCTCCGGGTCCGCCGGATCGGCGAGATCCTCCGCGACAACCCGACGTACCACTGGATGCAGCAGTATCACGACGACATCCACTACCTCGGATACCGCGCGGTCGCGGATCTCGTGGCCGACGTGGTGCCGACCGGCCCGCTGTGTCTGGTCGGTGGAGTGGGGACCGGCGCGTCGACGGGCGCGATCGCGGCGTACCTGCGGGACCGCGGACGGGACGTGAACCTGGTCGGCGTCCAGCCGTTCGGGAGTGTCACGTTCGGGGCCGGGCACACGCAGGATCCGGAGATGATCATCGCCGGCATCGGGAGCTCGATCGAGTTCCGGAACGTGCGCCACGAGCTGTACGACCGGCTGCACTGGGTGTCGTTCGAATACGCGATGTCGGCGGCGGTGGATCTGCTCCGGACGTCCGGTGTTTTCGCGGGACTGTCCGCGGGCGCGGCGTACCTGTCGGCGCTGTGGGAGCACAACTGTGACCGCGGCCGCCGGCACGTGTTCCTGGCCGCGGATACAGGCACGCGGTACGTCGAGTCCGCTTTTGCCCGGCATGCCGAGGCGCGGCCGATGGCGTCAATGCGGCCGCGGGAGATCTACTCGCTGGACGAGCTCGCGGTCCCGTGGTCGGCGATGTCGTGGGACCGGCGCGACTCCGCCCGGACTCGGCACGAAGAGTTTCCATCTGCGACTCCGTCGCATTAAGATGAGGCCGTGAGTGGGTACGTGCTGCTGCCGGAGTTGTTCACGGCAACCGAAGTGGACCGGCTGCGGGATGTGGTCGAGCAGGTGCACGCGGAGGTCGTGTCCGCGGCCGAAGCCGGCGAGACGACGGTGAACATCTGGCCGGACGGGCACCGGCTGGAGACGGTGCGCGGGACCACGATCCACTGGGAGCCGTCGGGTCCGAGTTCGCGTGGCACCAGGACTTCCCGTACTGGTACGGCTGCTGTGGCGCGGCGGCGTACGACATCGCGACCGCGATCGTGATGCTCGACGACAGCACGGTCGCGAACGGGGCGATGACGCTGATCCCCGGCAGCCCGTCCGAAGGCCCGGTACGGCGTGATCCGCTGGATCCGACCGGATTGCTGGTGGATCCAACGGTGGTCGACGAGACCCGCGCGGTGACGGTGGAAGCGCCGGCGGGTTCGGTCCTCATGTTCCCGGGGTTGATGGTGCACCGCTCGGCGCCGAACCGCACGGCGACCGACCGGGGCTCCTTGCTGTACTGCTTCCAGCCCACGGGACGTCCCGAGTTGTCCGCCCTGCCCTATAACCCCGAAAGGCTGGCCGATCTGCCATGACCGCTTCCGTGGCTGACCTCACCGCATCTGTTCTCGCCGGTTCGTACGGTCCTTCACCGGCAGACCTCAGTGTCACCAGCGCTTTCTGGTTGCATCACACGACGCGGCTGCCCGGCGCCGACGTCACCTACCGGAACTACTACGTGCTGCTCCGGGTGGGTGAGGTCTTCGGTGCCTGCTCGTTCGAGGCTGGCGAGCTCGATCCGGCGTACTGCGCCGACACCTCCGGGCGGACGCTGGCCGACGTACTGTCCGCCGACGAACCGCTCCCGGTCCGGATCGCCGCGCTCGACGCCTACCTGGCCGCGGTCGAGCCGCATCACACCGCGCCGGCCGCGGAGGAGATCGTCCTCCCCGCCGGTACGCCGGATGTTCGCGCCCGGGCCCGTGACGCCGCGGTGGCAGGGCTGCTTGATGTTGCCAACGGCACCAAAGTGGCATTGATCGGCGTGGTGAACCCGCTCGTCGACGCGATCACGGACCGCGGCGGCATCTGCCTCCCGTGCGACTTCAACCTCCGTGAGACCGCGTCCGGGCTTCCCGTCTCCCAGGACATGACCGAGGTGATCGATGCCGCCGACGCGGTCGTCGCCACGGGAATGACACTGTCCAACGGCAGCTTCGACGTACTCCTCACCCGTTGCCGTGAGCAAGCGAAGCCGCTCGCGATCTACGCCCAGACCGGCAGTGCGGTGGCCCGTGCCTTCCTCGGCTCCGGCGTCACCGCATTGTCGGCCGAACCGTTCCCCTTCTCCCAGTTCAGCTCCCGCCCGAGCAGCCTCTATCGCTACAGGACGGACAGATGAGCACCTCGCAGAACCCAGCCCTCGCCGCGCGCCCGGCCGAGGTTCCCGGAGACTTCCGGATGGCCAAGCGGTTGTGGCCGTTCCTGATCGCGTCCACGGTGAGTCTGATCCCGTTCACGGTGTTCGGGATGTACCTGGTGCCGATCGCGGACGCGGCCGGCGGGAGCGTCGCCGAGATCGGTGGACTGCGTGGACTGGGCGGCCTCGCGGCGCTGGCGGTGGGGGTGTCGCTGGCGCCGCTGATGGACCGGGTGCCGCGTGAACTGGTGGCCGCCGGCGGGCTGGCGTTGCTGGGAGTTTCCGCAGCGTTGGGGGCGGTGGGCAACGTGTTCGCGCTGGCCGCGTTCTGCTTGCTGATCGGGGCTTCGACGTCGATCCTCGCGCCGTCGATCGGAGCGGCCGCGGCGGACCGGTTCAGGTCGCCGGCCGCGGCCGGGCGCGCGGCGACGTTGGTGTCGGCGACGACCTCGGCGATGGCGATGCTGGCGGCCCCGGTGCTCGCCGGGCCGGGGCTGATCTGGGGTTGGCGCGGAAACCTGCTGGCGGCTGCGGTGGTCTCGCTCGCGTTGTCCGCGGCCTTCTTCTGGCGCGGGCGGGGACGGCAGGCGCCGATCAGCAACAGGCAGCGGACGAGCTACCTCGCGACGTACCGGGAACTCGCCCGCGTCCCCGGTGCGCTCCCGCTGCTCGCCGTCGCGATGCTCCGGACCGCGGCCTTCATGGGGTACCTCGCCTACCTCGCCGCCTTCTACGACGAGAAGTTCGACCTCGCCCCGGGCTGGTTCGCGCTGGTCTGGTCGCTCAGCGGCGCCTCGTTCTTCCTCGGCAACCTGCTGGCCGGCCGCTACATCGCGACCGAGCGTCCCTGGATCAGCCCGGAGAAGATGCTGCTCGTCGGGATCACGGTCGCCCTGATCGCGGTGTCCGCGTTCTACTTCTCGCCGTCGCTTCCGTTGACGCTGCTCTTCACCGCCCTGATGGGCGCCGGTCATGCGACCGTCGCCGCCTGCGTCACCACCTTGCTGGTCCGCCGCAGCGGTGACCTCCGCGGCTCGGCCCTGAGCGTGAACGCGGCCGGCATGAGCCTCGGGACCTTCCTCGGCGCCGCGATCGGCGGACTGGGCCTCGGCCTCGGCGGCTACACCGGTACGGCGATCACGTTCGCCGGCCTCACACTCGTCGCGATGCTCTGCGCACTGCGCGTTCACCACCACAAGGTCGCGCCGGCACCCGACCTGCGGTAAGGGTCGGGATCGGGGTCTTACCGGAGTCCTCCCGGGCCTGAACTCGATATATCGTTTCCTCTTATGGAGAATCTGCCCGACCGCCCGCATCCGCACGCGCACCTGCGGGCGTCCGATGTCGATCGCGACCAGGTCGTCGACGTACTGCGGGACGCGCTGATGTCGGGCCGGCTGTCGCAGGACGAGCACGCCGATCGCCTCGAGCAGGCGTTGCAGGCCAAGACCCTCGGCGAGCTGGAGCCGATCACCCGCGACCTCGTCGTGCCCGGGCAGGCGATGCCGGCGGCGGCCAGAGCGGTCCAGCCGGTCCAGCCGGCGGCGTCCAGCAGCCTGGTGCCGATCGAGGAGCCGGCCGGCCCGAACCAGAGCCTCGACACGATGCTGGCGATCTTCGGTGGCGGGGAGCGGAAGGGCCGCTGGCGGGTGAAGCGGCGGACCAACGCGGTCGCGGTGTTCGGCGGGCACGACCTGGACATGACCGACGCGGTCTTCGAGGGCCGCGAGGTGACGATCTACGCGTTCGCCGTGTTCGGCGGGATCGACATCACGGTGCCCGAGGGCGTGACGGTGCGCAACGAGGGGATCGGGATCTTCGGCGGGTTCGCCGCTCACGGCTCCGACGACCCGGACCCGAACGCGCCGACCGTGGTGATCAAGGGGCTGGCCCTGTTCGGCGGCGTCGGCGGCCAGTCGTCGTTCAAGTGCCACGGCAAGAACCGCAAGAACAAGGGCCATCACGAACTGCACTGAAATGCGGTGAGTGCGGTGAGTGCGGTGGGCGGGGCACTGAAGAATTGCGGTGCGGCTGGGGGAGGCTGCCCGTAGCCTGCGGCTATGTCCTTCGTCCCCGCTGACTTCGACGTCCCGCGCGAGCTGGTCACGCCACGGTTCCGGCTCGAACCGCTGGGTCCTGAGCACAACGTTCCCGACCACGCCGCCTGGACCACCAGCATCGAGCACATCCGCTCGACGCCAGGGTTCGGCGGCAGCTGGCCGCCCGTCGACGGGATGACGCCCGAGGCGAATCTCGGTGATCTCCAGCGGCACGCGGACGACTTCGCCGCGCGCCGCGGGTTCACCTACACGGTCCTCGAGACCGACGGCGACGTGATCGGCTGCCTGTACATCTACCCGTCGCGCAAGGACCCGGCCGTCACCGACGTCCGCTCGTGGATCCGTGCCGACCGCGCCGATCTGGACATCGTCCTGTACGACGCCGTCAGCGACTGGCTGGCGACCCGCTGGCCGTTCGCGACCGTGGCGTACGCGGCTAGATCCAGGACTTGAACCACATGCGGCTGAGCCAGGCCGGATGCGGCAGCACCTGGTCGGTCAGGATCGGCCAGATGTAGGCGAAGTTCAGCACCACGAGGACCACGAACGCGCCGACCACCGCGCTGCCGATCAGCCGGCGCGGTGACGCCGTACTGATCGCCGAACCGACCGCGGCGCGCGCCGGGCCGAGGACCTTGCCGAGGATCAGCGCCAGCGCCATCACGGTGAACGGGATCATCGTGACCGCGTAGAAGAAGAAGATCGGTCTGTCGTCGAACGCGAACCACGGCACCCAACACGTCACGAACCCCACGATCGGTACGCCGAACCGCCAGTCGCGCGTGCCGATCCACAGCACCAGCGCCGCGATCAGCGCGAGCGCACCGCCCCACCAGAGCAACGGCGTACCGAGGGCAGAGATCACCTGCAGGCAGTTGGTTCCCGCGGGCGCGTTGCAGCCCGGCGTACCGGGTTTGATGTCGTTGACCGCGTCGAAGCCGATCGGGCGGGCGATGATCGGCCAGCCGGCCGGGTTCGACTGGTACGGGTGGGTGGCGTGCTTGATGTAGTCGCCGGTGTGGAACGCGAGGACTTCCTTGTGGTACTCGATCAGCGACCGGAAGTCGTCGGGGACCACCTTCATCACGCCGTGTGCCGGGTTGCTCGCGGCCCAGTTGTGGTCATAGGCGTTGTCGTGCAGCAGCCAGCCGGTCCACGTCGCGACGTACGTGACCCCGGCGACCAGCACCAGGCTGATGAACGCCGGGATGCCGTCGACCAGCGCCGACTTCACGAACGCGAACCGGACGCCGAGCGCACGCCGCGCCCCGAAGTCCCACGCGAACGCGAGCACGCCGAACGCAGCGAGCGTCCAGACCGCCGACCACTTGGTGCCGAGCGCCAGCCCGAAGCAGATCCCGGCGGTGATCCGCCACGGCCGGATCAGCAGCCAGCGACCGAGGGTACGGCGGCTACCGTCCGCGACCGGCGTGTCCAGGGTGTCCGCGTGCCGGCGGCGGGTCCAGTCACGGTCGGCGACCAGGCAGGAGACCGCGGCGACCAGCCAGAACGCCAGGAAGATGTCCAGCAGCGCGACCCGGGACATCACGAAGTGCAGGCCGTCGACCGCGAGCAGTAGTCCCGCGATCGCGCCGATCAGGGTCGAGCGGGTCATCCGGCGGACGGTGCGGATCAGCAGCAGCACGGTCAGCGTGCCGAACAGGGCCGGCATGAACCGCCAGCCGAACGTGTTCATCCCGAAGAGCTGCTCACCGGCCGCGATCATCCACTTGCCGACCTCGGGGTGCACGGTCAGGCTCGGGGTCGGCTTGAAGACGTCCAGGTTGCCGCTCAGGATCGCCTTGTCGGCGGCTCCCTCGGGCTGGTCGATGAACTGCCGCGCGTAGCCGTACTTCAGCAGGCTGAACGCGTCCTTGGCGTAGTACGTCTCGTCGAAGACGAACTTCACCGGGTTGCCGAGGTTCCAGAACCGCAGGACGCCGGCCAGCACGGTGATCACCAGCGTGGCGATCCAGCCACCGTCGAAGTCCTTCGGCATCGCCGGGTACAACCGCTCCTTGAGCGGCGGCAGCCGTCTCCCGAGCACGTCCCGGCCGAGCGTCTCCCGCTCCTCGCCGGCAGCACTCCGCCGCGCAGTCCCGTCCTCGATCACAGCAGCCACGCCCGCCATCGTACGGACGCCCGGGTACCACCGCCTCCCCGTGTCGGTCCTGAGGGCTGGGATGATGGCCTGGTGACCGGGCGATTGGTGCTTGCGGGGACTCCTATTGGGGATGTGCTGGATGCTTCGCCGCGGTTGGGGCGGGTGTTGGGGGAGGCGGACGTGGTGGCCGCGGAGGATACGCGGCGGTTGCGGCGGTTGACGGGGGAGTTGGCGATCCAGCTGAGTGGGCGGGTGGTCAGCTACTTCGAGGGGAACGAGCGGGAGCGGACGCCGGAGTTGCTGCAGGCGCTCGTCGACGGGCAGACCGTGGTGGTGGTGACCGACGCGGGGATGCCGAGCGTGTCGGACCCGGGGTACCGGCTGGTGGCGGCCGCGATCGAGGCCGAGGTCGAGGTGACCGCCGTACCGGGGCCGTCGGCGGTGCTGACCGCGCTGGCGTTGAGCGGGCTGCCGGTGGACCGGTTCACGTTCGAGGGGTTCCTGCCGCGGAAGCCGGGCGAGCGCGGGCGGCGGCTCGCGGACCTCAAGGACGAACCGCGGACGATGGTCTTCTTCGAGGCGCCGCACCGGTTGACCGCGTCCCTCGAGGCGATGCGGGACGCGTTCGGCGCAGACCGGCGTACGGCGGTCTGCCGCGAGCTGACCAAGACGTACGAAGAGGTGAAACGCGGCCCGCTGAGTGACCTGGTGACCTGGTCCGCGGACGGCGTCCGTGGCGAGATCACGATCGTGGTCGCCGGCGCGGACCCGACCCGGGTGCTCACCCCGGAGGAGCTGGCCCGCGAGGTCGCCACCGACGAGGACGCCGGTACGCCGCGCAAGCAGGCGATCGCCGACGTCGCGAAGCGCTTCAACGTGCCGAAGCGAACGGTGTACGACGCGGTCCTGGCCGCGCGGAATCCGGGTTAGCCCGGGGCATTACCCTTTACGCATGTCCGAGAAGGCCTATTACGTCACCACCCCGATCTACTACGTCACGGCCCCGCCGCACATCGGCAGCGCCTACACGACGGTGGCCGGGGACGTCCTGACCCGTTGGCACGCCCAACGCGGTGAGCGCAAGTGGTACCTGACGGGTACCGACGAGCACGGCGAGAAGGTGATGCGGAGCGCCGAGGCGCAGGGCATGTCTCCGCAGGCGTGGACGGACAAGCTGGTCGAGGAGTCCTGGAAGCCGGCCTGGGCCGACGTCGACATCGCGTACGACGACTTCATCCGGACCACCGAGCAGCGGCACACCGAGCGGGTCCGCGAGTTCTGGCAGACGCTGTACGACAAGGGCGACGTCTACAAGGGCGAGTACGAGGGCCTGTACTGCGTCGGTTGCGAGGAGTTCAAGCTCCCCACGGACATCCGCACCGACTCCGACGGCACGCAGCGCTGCATCATCCACGGCACCGAGCTGGAGACGGTCTCGGAGACGAACTACTTCTTCCGGCTCTCGGCGTACGCCGACAAGCTGCTGGAGCTGTACGACGGCCAGCCCGACTTCGTGGCGCCGTCGAGCGCGCGCAACGAGGTGGTCGCGTTCGTGAAGCAGGGACTGCAGGACCTGTCGATCACCCGGTCGACGTTCGACTGGGGGATCCCGGTCCCGTGGGACGAGGACCACGTCCTCTACGTCTGGATCGACGCCCTCCTGAACTATGTGACGGCCGCGGGCTATGGCACCGACCCGGAGCGGTTCGAGGAGCTGTGGCCGGTCGACGTGCACCTGGTCGGGAAGGACATCCTGCGGTTCCACGCGGTGATCTGGCCGGCGATGCTCATGGCGGCCGGGGTCGCCGTACCGAAGCAGGTGTTCGCGCACGGCTGGCTGCTGGTCGGCGGCGAGAAGATGAGCAAGTCGAAGCTGACCGCGATCGCGCCGCACGAGATCACCGACCACTTCGGCTCGGACGCGTTCCGGTACTACTTCCTCCGGACGATCCAGTTCGGCTCGGACGGCTCGTTCTCCTGGGAGCACCTGAGCGCGGTCTACACCTCGGAGCTCGCGAACGGCCTCGGGAACCTGGCCAGCCGGATCGCCGCGATGGTCGGCAAGTACTTCGACGGCGCGCTGCCGGAGCCGACCGACCACGGACCGGCCGAGCAGGCGCTGGCGGACAAGCTCGCGCAGACGGTGGCGACCGCGGACAAGGCGATCGACACACTGGCGTTCCAGGACGCGCTGACCGCGGTGAACGAACTGGTCGGCGCCGTGAACGGGTACGTCACCGAGCAGGAGCCGTGGAAGGTCGCGAAGGACGAGTCCCGGCGCGACCGGCTGGCGACGATCCTGTACTCCGCCGCCGAGGTACTGCGCGGGGTCGCCGTACTGCACAACCCGACGATGCCGAAGACGTCCGCGAAGCTCTGGGAGCTGCTCGGCGCGGAGGAGAAGCTCGGCGCCCTGGCCGACCAGCGCGTCCAGGACGCCGGCACGTGGGGCCAGCTACCGGCCGGGTCCACCCTCACCAAGGGCGACCCGCTGTTCCCCCGCCTGGAAGAGGCCTGAGATATTGGTATCTCTGGAGATAGTATCAGCAGTGATACTCTCTTGAGAGATACTTTCTCGGGAGGTTTAGGTGCGGCGGTTCATCGGCAGGGCGCGCGAGCTGGGCGTACTGCGGGACGCGCTGAAGCGCGTCGAGTCAGCGGCGGGCGCGGCTCAGCCGGGGGAATGCATCCTGATCCGTGGCCGCCGAAGGGTCGGGAAATCGAGCCTGGTCGAGGAGTTCCTGCGGACCGCTGACACGCCGTACCTCTTCTTCACCGCAGCCGGTCGGTCGGCCGAGGACGAGTTGACGGAGCTGGCCGACGCGGTGGCCGCCTCGACCCTTCCCGACCGCGAGCTCTTCGCCGAGGAGGCGCCGACCCAGTGGACTGCGGCGCTGCGCCTGATGGCGGAGCTGCTGCCGGCCGATCGGCCCAGTGTCGTGGTGATCGACGAAGTCCCGTACCTGATGGATCGCGTCGATGCCTTCGAAGGCGTGCTCCAGCGGGCGTGGGACCGGCTGCTCAGCCGCAAGCCGGTACTTCTGCTGCTCGTCGGTTCGGATCTGTCGATGATGGAGTCGCTGAACAGCTGCGAGCGACCCTTCCATCAACGCGGTCGGGAGCTGGTCGTCGGGCCGCTGACCCCCGCGGACCTCGCGGACATGCTCGACCTCGGTCCGGCGGTCGCGTTCGATGCCGCCCTGGTGACCGGCGGCTTGCCGTTGATCTGCCGGGACTGGCGGCCGGGTGCAACGCTGCGCGATTTCCTGAAGATCTCCCTGAGCGATCCGACCTCCGCGCTGCTCGTCTCGGCCGAGCGATCCCTTGCGGCCGAGTTCCCGCCGCGGGCACTCGGTGGCGAGGTCCTGCGGGCGATCGGGAGCGGCGAACGGACCTTCAGCAACATTGCCCGGTCGGCCGGAGGACTTGCCCATACCAGTCTGACCCGAGCGCTGCAGGTACTGACGGACAAGGGCATTGTGGTGGCTGAGCTACCGGTCTCGCTCCGTCCGTCGAAGGAACGCCGGTACCGGATCGCCGACCCCTATCTCCGGTTCTGGCTCACCTTCCTCGCACCGCACATGGCAGAAATCGAGCGGATGCGCGGGGACCTGGCCCAGGCCCGCATCATGGAGAACTGGAGCAGTTGGCGGGGTCGGGCGGTCGAGCCGCTGGTCCGCGAATCGCTGGCCAGGTTACTGCCGTACAATCAGTTGCCGGCAGCATCTGTCGTTGGCGGCTACTGGACCCGGAGCAACGATGTCGAGATCGACGTGGGGGGGGGGGGCGGGGGGGCGGGGGCGGGGGGGCCGCTCGGGCTGGGGGAGAGCAGTTAGCATGAGACCTTCTCGTTTATGTCTCATCTAATTAAGTGAGTGAGACTGACACCGCAGC
>NZ_JBSHBJ010000007.1:274705-300720 GCF_053611945.1 Kribbella sp. NPDC054772
AATCGCTGGCCAGTTTACCGCCGAACAAACAGTGGCCGCCAGCATCTGTCGTTGGCGGCTACTGGCCCCGCACCAACGTTGTCGAGATCGCCGGGGTCGGCGCCGACCATGGTCCGGTGGCGAAGGAACTGCTGTTCCTGGGGTCGATCAAGTGGCTGGAGAAGAGTCGTTTCGACGATCATGATCTCGTTGCCTTGCAGCGGCACCGCTCTCGGCTGACCGACGACCCGGTTCCGCTGGTGGCTGTGTCGCGAAGTGGTGTCACGGCGACGGGTCTTGATGCCGTCTACGGGCCGGCCGAGTTGCTGGCCGCCTGGGAATAGCAGGACGCCCGGCAGTCTTGTTTTGTAGCAACAACCAGTTTTGTGGAGGCGGTTTTCGATGCGTGCGGTCGTGTTCGAGGAGTTTGGTGGGCCTGAGGTTCTGAAGGTGCAGGATCGGCCGGAGCCGCACGCCGGGCCTGGGCAGGTGCGGATCACGGTGCATGCGGCCGGGGTGAACCCGTTCGACTTCAAGGTCCGGCGTGGCTGGACCAGGGATTTCGTGGACCCGGTGCTGCCCGCGATCCCGGGGTTCGAGGTGGCCGGTGTGGTGGACGAGGCCGGTGACGGCGCCGAGTTCGCGGTCGGTGACGAGGTGGTCGGCTGGTCCGAGGGCGGTGCGTACGCCGAGTTGGCGCTCGGCGGCAACGTCGCGCGCAAGCCCGCGGGCCTGAGCTGGGAGCAGGCGGTCAGCCTCCCGGTAGCCGGCGAAACCGCGCAGCGGGTGCTCGATCTGCTCGGGGTGAAGTCGGGCGAGACGATCCTGATCCACGGCGCGGCCGGGGCGGTCGGTTCGATCGCGGTCCAGTTGGCGGCGGCCGCGGGTCTGACCGTGATCGGTACGGCGTCGGCCGCGAACCACGACTACCTGCGGTCGATCGGCGCGGTGCCGGTCGAGTACGGCGACGGTCTGGTCGAGCGGGTCCGCGCGGCGGCTCCGCAGGGGATCGACGCGGCGTTCGACACCGCGGGCAAGGGCGGTCTGCCGGAGTCGATCGAGCTGATCGGTGGGCCGGAGCGGATCGTCACGATCGCGGACTACGCGGCGGCCGGCCCGCTCGGCGTACAGGTGTCCGGCGGAGGCGGTTCGCGGGAGCAGATCCGGGCCCGCCTGGACGCCCAGCTGCAGGCGGCAGCGGACGGCAAGCTCACGACCCGGATCGCGCAGACGTTCCCGCTCGCGGACGCGGACGCGGCTCAGGAACTGAGCGAGTCCGGCCACGCCCGCGGCAAGATCATCGTGCTGCCCCAGCAATGACGCACGCGTAGGCGGACCTGCACCACTCACCAACCTCGCGCCGACGACGGTCCGGCGCCGCAGCCAAGCGTGCGCCGGGCAGCAGCCGGCTGGTTGGTGAGTGGTGCAGGTCCGGATCTCACACGTAGGCGAAGCGCGACGGCGGGGTTGGTACGTCGTCCACGCGCGGATCCCACCGATCCACGAAGTTCACCCCGGCCGGGATCTCGACGCAGTCCGTCGAGGTCCAGCCGCGGGTGAGCGTCGGGAAGTCGGGCACCTCCGGGTGATAGTGCGGTTTGCCCGTGCCAAGCAGGTCCCGCGCCATCGGCGCACTCAGCGCCTGGTACCGGAAGTCAGCCGACAGCCGCAGCCGCTTCGTGAGGTTCGGCATCGCGCCGTGCACGGTGAGACTGCTGAACAGCAGCACATCGCCCGGCTCGTACGACGTCGTACGCCACTCCGGATGGTTCTCGTCGGCCTCGGCCCGCATCATCCCCGGCCCGTCGGACGCCTTCACCGGGAGTACGCCGAGCTTCGGGGACCCGGAGAACACTCGCAGCCCACCGATCTCCGGCGGCGCAGCGCTCAGCGGCAGCCAGGTGGTGAGTGTGTCGATGGAGCCCTGGATGAACCGGTAGTCCTGATGGATCGGGGTCGGGTTCGCGCCCGGGGACGGCGGCGCGATCCGGCAGATGTGCGCCGGATGCGCGAACGTCTCCTCACCCAGCAACCGGCTCGTCAGCGACAGCAGCTCCGGCCGCACCGCCAGCCGATGAAACGCCTCGGTGCTCTGGATCGCCGTATAGGCCCCGAAGAACCCGGCCGACCCTTCCTCGACGGCCCGCCCCGACGCGACCAGCTCCCGAGGATCCGCGTCCCGCGCCAGCCAGTCGCTGTCGTACAGGATCCGGGCCAACTGCTCGTGGACGTCGCCCACCACATCGTTCGGCAGCAGCCCGCGGAAGAACAAGTGCCCGTCCGCGGCCAGCCGCTCCCGCAGCACAGCCGCATCCGAGACCGCGCCGTACGAGTCGGTCAGTTCTTTCACTTGTCGTTTCCGATCTTGTCCATGGACTTGGCGATGTCGGAGACCGGGACCTTGTTCAGGTACAGGTCGTTGACGGCCTTGTTGATCTCGGGGGACTTGGCGGTCCAGCCTTCGGCGATCGGGAGGTTGACGGTACTGCCGGCGGCCGACTCGATGAAGGGCTGGACGTCGATGCCCTTCTTCTTCCAGAACGCCTGGTAGCCGGCGCCGGCGTCGTTCAGCGCCGGGATGATGTAGCCGGCGTCGCCCATCAGCCGCTGCGCCTTCTCGGAGCCGAGGAACTGGACCAGCTTGCCGGCCTCGTCGGGGTGCTTGGTCTTGGCGAACATCGCCTCGGCGAGCCCGTTGATCACCACGGTGCGGCCGGACGGGCCGGCCGGCATCGCCACCACGCCGATCGGGAACTTCACCTCCGGCAGCGCGAACGGCAGCAGCGCGTTGTTGGCCGGGAACATCGCGACCTCACCGCGGTAGAACATCTCGGTCGCCTGCCCGGTCGGCGGGTTGGTCCGGGTGCCGTCCGGCGAGACCTTCCACTTGAAGACCAGGTCGCGGGCGAACTGCAGGGCCTCGACCGACTTGTCTCCTGCGAAGTCGAAGGTGCCGTACGGCTTGTCCATCGCGTGACCGCCGTTCGAGGCGATCCAGTTCAGCCACTGGGTCTGGCTGTGGTTCCAGGAGCAGAAGCCCCACTGTTTGCTGCCGACGGTCAGCTTGCGCGCCACCTCGAGGAAGCTGCCCGAGCCGTCCGGAGCCCAGGTGAGCTCCTTCGGCATCGTGATCCCGGCCTTCTCGACCAGGGTCTTGTTGTAGAGCAGGCCGACGATGCCCATGTCCTTCGGCATCCCGAGCTGCTTGTCCTCGAACTTGTACGACTGCACGACGTTCGGGTGGTACGAGTCGAGCTTCAGCCCGGCCTTCGAGATCAGGTCGTCGAGCGGCGCGAGCACGCCCTTGCTGGCGAAGTCCGGGAAGTAGTCGACGGTCAGCCAGAACACGTCCGGCGCCTTGCCGCTCGCGAGTTCGGTGGTGAGCTTGGTCCAGTACTGGTCCCAGGGCAGCACCTCCATCCGGACGGTGATGTCCGGGTTCTCCTTGGTGAACTCCGCGAAGACCGTCTTGTACCCGACCTCCTGCTGCTCGTCCCAGAGGCGGTAGACGAGCTCGACCTTGCCTCCGCTACTGCTCGCCTTGTCGTTCGACGAACCGCAACCGGCCAGCGCGAGCACGCTCCCGGCGCCGATCAGAAATGTCCTCCTGGACAAAGACATGAGTGCCTCCGTACTACTTGAGCCCGGTAACGGCGACCGAGCGGACGATGAAGCGCTGGAACACGATGAACAGCACGAGCAGCGGCGCCACCGCGATCAGGCTGCCGGCCATCACGGCGTTGTAATCGACGCCGATCTCCCCCTTGAACAAGGCGATCCCGACCGAGAGCAGCCGTTTGTCCTCGCTGCTGGTGATGATCAGCGGCCAGAGGAAGCTGTTCCAGTTCGCCACCACGGCGAGCGTGGTGACGGTGACCAGGATCGGTTTCGACAACGGCAGGATGATCGAAACCAGCGTCCGGACCCGCCCGGCGCCGTCGATCCGGGCCGCGTCCTCGAGATCCGCAGGGATGCCGCGGAAGAACTGCCGGAGCAGGAAGATCGCGTACGGCGTCCCGAGCATCGTCGGCAGCATCAGACCGGCCCAGGTGTCGACCAGGCCGAGCTTCTGCATCATCAGGTACAGCGGGATCATCGTGACCACCGGCGGCACCATCAGTGTCGACAAATACACCCAGAACAAGGCGTCCCGGCCGGGGAACGTCAACCGCGCGAACGCGTACGCCGCCAGCACCGCGAACACCACCTGACCGAGCGTGATCCCGGCCGTCACCAGCGCGGTGTTCATCAGGTAGCCGCCGAACCCGGAGGCGAACAGCCGGTGGAACGCGGCCGTGCTGGGCGGCAGTCCCGGCTCCCACGGCATCGTCTCCGACAGTTGCCCGGGGCCCTTGAACGCGGTGAGCACGGTCAGGAAGTACGGGAAGATCGACAACACACAGCCGACCACCAGGACGGCGTACGGGACGATGCGCAGCCTCATGTGGACACCTCGTAGGTCGTACGGCGTTCGAAGTAGACGAACTGCGTGATGGTCGCGATCAGCACCACGGCGAACAGCAGCACCGAGATCGTCGACGCGTAGCCGAAGTCGAACTTCTTGAACGCCTCGTCGTAGATCAGGTACGTCGCGACCTCGGTGCTGTCACCCGGTCCGCCCTCGGTCATCACGAAGATCGTGTCGAAGGCCTGGAACGAGCCGATCACGTTGGTGATCAGCACGAACAGCATGGTCGGCCGCAGCAGCGGGAGCGTGATGGTGAAGAAGTGCGCGACCGGTGACGCGCCGTCCAGGGATGACGCCTCGCGGAGTGACGCCGGGATGTTCTGCAGGCCGGCCAGGAAGAACAGCATGTTGTACCCGGCGAACTGCCAGATGTGTACCGCTGCGACGCTCGGCATCGCAAGGAACGGCGAGGACAACCAGGCCGGCCCGTCGATCCCGAACAGCCCGAGGAACTGGTTCAGGGCGCCGCGGCCCGGGTCGAAGATCCAGCTCCAGACGAGTCCGAGCGCGACCGGGGTCGCCATCCACGGGATCACCAGCAGTGCCCGGAAGTACTTCATCCCGCGCAGCTTCCGGTCCACCAGCACGGCCAGGAGCAGCGAGAGGATCGTCGTACCGGGGACGCAGATCACCACGTAGTACAGGGTGACCAGGAGCGAGTGCCAGACGTCGGAGTCGGCGAAGAGCTTGCGGTAGTTGGCGAACCCAATGAACTCGGGCGTCGACAGCAGCTTCCAGTCGAAGAGGCTGACCACCAATACGATCACGACCGGCGCGAGCAGGAACCCGAGGACGCCGACCAGGCTGGGTGCCAGCAGTGCGTACGCGGCGGCCGTCTGCCGCCCTCGACCGATCCGTCGGGTACGGCGCGGCGCGGGCCTAAGCATCGGGATCCTTCAGCGGGTGCGGCCGCGGCGAGCTCGGGATCAGCAGCTCGCGGGTCCGGTCGATGCCCCACCGGTCGAGTGCGCTGATCGGATCGCTCGACATCCGCAGGCCGGGACCCGCCTCGATGTGCCGCGCCCAGAGCTCGCGCTCCTGGATCTCGGGCCGCACGATCAGGCAGTCGGAGTCGTTGGCCCACCAGCGGCCGTGCAGGAACTCGCGCGCCACCGAGGTCGACCGGGCTCCGCGCTGACCGGGCTGGCTGATGTCGCCGGACGGTGGTTCGACCAACGGGTCGGTGTCGGGCGAGATCCGCATGCAGTCGACGAGCCCCAGGCTCGGCAGGATCGGCGCGCCACAGCCGTGCAGGATCCGGTTCGGTCCGACCGCATCCCGCAGCAGCCGCATCCCGAGCCGGTACGCCGCGATGCCGTCGATCTGCTCGTGCCGCGGTCCTTCGATCGCACCGGCGTACACGAAGTCGAGTTTGAAGTGGTCGTAGCCCTGGCGGCAGAGCTCGGTGAACACGTCCTGGATGTGGCGTGCGGCGCCCGGGTGGGTGACATCCAGGACCAGTTGCTCTTCGCCCCAGTTGGTGCCGGCGCTGATCCCGGGGACCAGCCATTCGGGGTGCAGGCGCGCCGTTTCGCTGCCGGCCGCGACCAGGAACGGTGCGACCCAGATCCCCGCGCGGCGGCCACCGGTGCGGATGTCGGCGGCCAGCCGGACGGTGGATCCGAAGTCGTCGCGCGGTGTCAGCCAGTCGCCGATCGCGGACTGGTACCCCTCGTCGAGCAGCACCAGGTCGACGCTCAGGTCGTGCTGGTCGAACTGCCGGACGTCGGTCATCACGTCGCGTTCGGTGACCTTGCCCCAGTACGCGTACCAGCTGCACCACGACGGCCCGAAGACCCGGACGGCCGGCGCGCCGGCGGCGAAGGTCTCGGCCCAGTCGGCGAGTGCCTGGTTCGGGTTGGCCTGGGTGCTCGTGGTCACCTGGACGTCGCCGTCGGCGGTGATCACCAGCTTGTCGCCGTGGACCTCGGCGCGGATCGACGGTACGACGTCGGGCGTGAGCGCGGCGACCACGACGACATCGCTGCCGTTGGCAACCGCGAGCAGACCCTCGCCCTGGAACCGGCCGGCGTCGACGCCCGGGCGGTAGGCCATCACGTGATGGTTGGGGGCGGTCGGCCGGGGTGGACGCGCGTCGAGCCGGTACCAGCCGCTCGGGCTCCAGGACTGCCAGCCGTGCTCGAAGACCACCGTGTTCGCATCGTGGTCGAGCTCGGCGACTGGGCGGAAGGGCACAGAATCCTCGATTCGGTGGAGGTTCAGGGGAGGTGCAGGATCTTGCTGCTGTGCCGCTAATCTTGAGGCGCCCATAAGGAGATCCACCATGACGGAGCCTGCTGACTTCGAGCACGATCTTGCTACCCAGGTGCTCATCGAGCTGTACAGCGAGATCCCGCCGCCGAGCAAGCTGGTCACCGGCCACTTCCACAGCGGCGGTGACTACCGGGTCGTCCGGCCGGACGGCGTCGGCAGCTGGTACCTGCTCTACACCGCATCCGGGACGGGCCGGTACGTGCTGGGTGAGAACAAGTTGATGCTGCGCCATGGGGACGTCGTACTGGTCAGCCCCGGTACGCCGCACGACTACGGGACCGTGGGCACCTACTGGGAGTCCTGGTGGGCGCACTTCCAGCCGCGGCGCGAGTGGCACTCGTGGCTGTCGTTGCCGCAGGCAATGCCCGGGCTGTCGTACGTGCGGCTGACCAGGTCGTCGGAGACCGATCGCGTGGTGTCCGCGTTCGACCGCATGCACCGCGACGCGCAGCGGGCCGGGCTCTCGCCGACCGGCGACACCGAGCTGCACCTGTTGGAGAAGAGCGTCGCCACTGAGCTGACGATGAACGGTATCGAGGAGGTGCTGCTGACCGCGGTCGCCAGCCTCCGCCGCGAGACGCAGCACCTCGACGCGCGCGTCCATCTGGTGCTCGAGGCAATCACCGCCGACCCGGCCCGCCCGCACACGCTGACCTCACTGGCCGGCCTCGCGCAGGTCTCGGTCTCGCGCCTCGCGCATCTGTTCAAGGAACAGGTCGGCGACTCGATCATGAACGTCGTCCTCGCGCTCCGGCTGCAGCGCGCGGCCGAGTTGCTCGGCGCCACCGACATGTCCGTCGCGCAGATCGCCGCGGCGGTCGGTTTCGACTCGCCGCACTACCTGAGCCGGCAGTTCGGCCGCCGGTACGGGATGTCCCCGACGGCCCACCGCAACGCGGTCAGGAAGCCGGAGCTAGAGCTATATTGAGCTCCGTCGCCGCCGCGTAGTCCGCACCGCCCGCGAGCCCGACGAGCCGCACGTAGCGGGCCGTCGTACCGGCGGGGAACCTGGCGATCTTCGCGTCGATACTGCCGTCCCACGAGCCCTTCGTGACCGAGGTGAACGTGACGCCGTCGGTGCTCGTCTGGACGTCGTACGACGAGATCCGCCCGTTCGGTACGTCGGCGTCCTGGCGTGGCGTGTAGACGAGTGCCTCGATCGCGCGCGCGGTCTTCAGGTCGAGCGTGATGTACTGCGGCAGCGGTGCGTGCGGGCTCCAGTTCGAGTGCCACATGGTCGCGCAGTTGCCGTCGATCGCGGCCGCCGCGCCGTACGCCGCCCCGCCCTGGCTGGTCGCGGTCGCCGTCATCTCGTTGCGTGGCAGCAGGTTCAGCGGCCCGAACGGTCCGTCCGACGGCGGCGGGGTCCCGGGGATCGCGGTCACCCGGCCGAGCGCCGGCGCCTTCAGTGACGGATGCGTCCGCAGGTAGTTGAGGAAGACCTCCTGACCCATCCGCGGCGCCCGGGCGAGATCCGTGTACTGCTGGAACCCCGGATAGCCGTACTGCGTTCCGTGCAAGGGCATCGCGGCGCTTGTCGTCACGCGATACGTCTTGTCGAGCTGCAGTGGTTTGCCGTCGATCAGCACCTTGGCGGGATCGACGCGGTCGCCGACCGGTCTGCCCAGGTCGTAGGTGTAGCGGAAGTTCGCGGAGGTCGCGAGCGACGACAGCCTGCTGCAGCCGTACGCCGGCGGGATCCACTGCTGCTCGAGCACGGCCTCGACCGTCGAGCCCTTCATCGACAACGTGGTGATCGGCGAGATCCCGGCGACCGGCCACGCTGCGCCGTACGTGACCGTTCCGGCCTTCAGCCCGGCCGCGATCACGTCGACACCGAGGTCCGCCGGAACCAGCGCGAAGTCACCTTCCGCTTCGGTCTTGTAGAGGTCGGCGACCAGGTTGCCGGTGCGGCTCTCCGCCGTCGGCGTGAAGTCGAGGTCACGGTCGAGCTTGGCGAGTGGCTCCTTCTGCCGCGCCGTCCATTTGTCCATCCAGTACTTCACGATCTTCTGGATCCCGGCGTCCGGCGTCACGTCCTTGGTCACCGCGTGGTTGCTGGCCGTTGTCGCGGCGCGGTCCACCTCACCGGTCGTCGGGTCGAGCGACAGGTTCACCTCGCCGAGCACCCGTCCGTGGTTGCTCGCCTCCAGGACCGGCCGCGGTACGCCGTTCGGGTCCGGGATCATGCAGTTGAACGCGGTGTGCCAGTGGCCGCCGAGGATCACGTCGATATCGGGTGACAGCGTTCGGGCCGCGTCGAAGATCGGACCGGTCGGGTTCTTGCACTCGTCGTACAACCCGCCCTGCTGACCGCCCTCGTGCATGCTGACCACGATCGCGTTCACGCCCTGGGCCTTCAGTTCGGCCGCCGCTCGGTTCGCGGCTTCGACGACACCCTGGAACTCGAAGCCGGAGCCCTTGATCGACAACGTCTCGGTCGGCGTCCCCGGGAAGCCCAGCCCGATGAACCCGATCCGCTGCGATCCGGCCTTCGCGATCCAGTACGGCGGGAGCACCGGCTGCTTGCTCTTCGGGTCCACGATGTTGGCGGTGTGGTACGCGTAGTCGGTGCCGTGGAAGTTGCGGCCGGTGGAGTCCTTGAAACAGCTGTCGAAACCCGGCTTGCCGTAGCAGGCGCCGGTGGTCATCCGGCGCAGGAACGGGAACTCCCGGTCGAACTCGTGGTTACCGGCGACGTCGAAGTCCATCCCGAACGCGTTCAGCACTTCGATCGTCGGCTCGTTCGCGAACGCCTGCGTGTAGTCCGGCCAGCCGCTGAACTGGTCGCCCGAGCCGATCAGGAAGCTGTTCGGCTTCCCGGCCCGGAGCTTGTCCAGATGCGCCTTCAGGTACGCCGCGCCGCCGACCTGCTGGGTCCCCGAAGGGCCCGCGATCGTGAGGTTCTCGGTCTCGGAGAGGTAGCCGTGCAAGTCGGTCAGGCTGAGGATCTGCACCGGGATCGGTGCCGGCGCGGCGGTCGCAGGTGGCAGCGCGGTGGATCCCACCACCAGGCCGAGAAGGGCGAGCGCTGCGCTGATCCGGGACTTCCTGGGCATCGGTGTGCTCCTGTCGGTCGGGCGGAACCGAGACGCTACTGGCCGATCAGCACGCGGGGACATGCCCCGGCGTGCTGACTTCCTGCACGATCCGGCTGACTGGTCAGAGGTACGAGATCGCCCCGGGCGGCCCGGAGAGCCAGTGCGACGGCAGGAACATCCGGGACTGGTTCCGGCACGGCCCCTGACAGACCGGGCAGCTCGCGGCGCCACAGCTGAAGACCGCCCAGACGCCGTACGGCTCGGGCTGTTCGCGGAACTTCTCCGCCATCCTGCCCTTGCAGTGCAGACACCGAGGACCAGCCTCCACGGCCTGCACCGGCTGCGGTACGTCGGGTTTGCCGAAGGGCCGGCGTACCGCGCGCCAGATGCCGCGCAGGATGCGGATCGGTAGCGGTCCGACCACCAACCGGATCGGCGGCCCGACCGGCCGTTCGACGGCGGGGTGGATGACGGCCTGGCCGCGATACGCGGCCGGCGAGCGACGCGGCCGGATGGGTTTCGCGGCCGGTTTGACTGCAGGTTTGTGTGGGCGGCGCTTGTTCGCGTACATGGTTCCCCCCAAAGCCCGCGCGCCGAGCTGTGCTGCTTCCAGGATCTGTCGGAGAACCAAATCCGGCCGCTGACGCATTTCTACAAGCGCATGAGTGAGGGGAACCGTACGGTCAGGGGAGAGAGGAGTCACGATGACTGGGTTTGTTGCTACTGCTGAGACCGATATCGCGGCGTCGCCCGCACGGGTGTGGGAGGTGCTGACCAGCCCGGAGCAGCTGAAGGAACTGTGGTTCGGGGCCGTGGTCGAGACCGATTGGCAGGTGGGCAGCCCGATCACCTGGACCGGCGAATGGGAGGGCAAGCCGTACCAGGACAAGGGTGAGATCCTCGCCGTCGAGCCGGGGCGGTTGCTGCGCCTGACCCATTTCAGCCCGCTCACCGGGCAACCCGACGTACCGGAGAACTACCACACCCTGACCTACACCCTCACCGGCAACACCCACCTCGAGCTCGCCCAGGACAACAACGCGAGCGAAGACGAAGCCAAGCACTCGCAAGGCATGTGGGAAACGCTGGTAGCCAAGGTCAAAGAGGCCGCCGAAGCCTGAGTAGCCGGTTGTTCAACCGCTGCCGTGATTCAGCACGCCAGCGGTCGAACAACCCGCTATCGAACGGCCTGGGAGCGAGCAACAGCCCGACGGATCCGCTGCAGAACGCCCGCGGGGTGATCGAGGTCGGGCCAGCCCACCCGGACGACCTGGTAGCCGAGGTCGCGCAGCCGGTCCTCCCGATCCTTCTCCGCGATCAGCGCGCTCGGGTTCCCCTCGCGGTACTTGAGAGCTCCGTCGAACTCGATGATCACCCCGAACTGCGCGAGCAAGAAGTCGACCCGGGCCACGAACCGGCCGTGGCTGTCACGGATCTCGGCCTGCAGCACCGGCGCCGGGACGCCCAGATCCGCCAGCAACACCCGAAGCCGCGACTCGCCGACCGACTCGGCCCGCCCGTCGCCGAACCCGACCGCCCGCGCGGCCGTCCCGATCCCTGTCCGGCCCGCGAAGAGGGCCAGCGCATCTGACAACTCCTGGGCCGTACTGATCCGCAATCGCAGCGCCTGATCCACCACCGAGACCGCGACCGGATAGCCGATCCCCCGCACGGTCTCCACGACAGCCCGCGCGGCGAGAGTCGTCTGTACGCCGTCGATCTCGGCCACCGTGTCGACCGGTGGGCTGGCCGCGTGTTGACACACCGACCCACCGGACCGCCCGGCTCCCCGCCTTCTGGTCACATGCACTCGCCGCAGCTCAAGCTCCGACACCCGTACGCCGTGCAGCAGCAACGCGGACTGATGGCTCACAACGACGCGACCGCCCAGTCGGTGGTAGACCGCCCTGGCAGTACGCACGTGGAACCATGCTGCTTGCTCCCAGGTTGGCATCGCCGCGACTGCGGATCCCGGATCGGCGTACGCCCCGCGGGTGAGTCGCACCCACCGCCCTGAAGCGACCCGCCCGCGAAGGTCGGCATCGGAGTACCCGGCCTCGATCGCGTCGCGCCGCGAGAACCACCCACCCCGCCGGGCAGCAACAACCTCCAGTCTCGTGTTCATGCCCAAGAACATGCCGCGTTCGCTGACCCCGGAGCGCGCGACTTTCAGGGCTGTGGATATCGGTGACCGGCGGGTTGTTCGGGCTCTGGCGTGCTGCAACCTGGCAGTGCAGCAACAACCCGCCAGCGGGGCTGTCAGTACTGTGAGCCCTATGGGTTCTGAAGGTGTGCAGGTGGGGCGGCCGACCCGGGAGCGGGCTGCGGTGGGGGAGGACGGGCGGTCGCGGGATCGGAGACGGCCGGCGGTGCCGGATCCGTTGCCGATGAGTGTGGTCGACGCGCACTGCCACCTCGACATCGCCGACGGCGAGGACGGTGCCTGGCTGAGCCCGGCCGAGGCGATCAAGCTGGCGGCGTCGGTCGGCGTGACCAGGATCGTCCAGGTCGGGTGTGACCTGCCGGGCGCGGTCTGGGCGGTCGAGGCGGCCGCGCAGTACCCGAACCTGATCGCCGGCGTCGCCCTGCACCCGAACGAGGCGCCGAAGCTGAAGGAGGCCGGCGAGCTGGACAGTGCGCTGGCCGAGATCGAGCGGCTGGCGTCCGGCTCGGACAAGGTCCGGGTGATCGGTGAGACCGGGCTCGACTACTTCCGCACCGGCGCGGACGGGCAGGCCGCGCAGCACGAGTCGTTCGCCGCGCACATCGAGCTGGCGAAGCGGCTGGACAAGACGCTGATGATCCACGACCGGGACGCGCACGAGGACATCCTCCGGATCCTCGACCGCGAGGGCGTCCCGGACCGCCTCGTCATGCACTGCTTCTCCGGCGACACCGAGTTCGCCCGCGAGTGCGTGAACCGTGGCGCGTACCTGAGCTTCGCCGGCGTCGTCACCTTCAAGAACGCCCAGTCGCTACGGAACGCACTGGCCGTCACCCCGCTCGACCGCATCCTGGTCGAGACCGACGCGCCGTACCTGACGCCGTCGCCGTACCGCGGCAAACCGAACGCGTCGTACCTGATCCCGCACACCGTCCGCAAGATGGCCGACGTCCTCAACATCTCGGTCCCCGAACTCTGCGAAGCCCTCAACAACAACGCAAACAACGCCTTCGGCGGCCCCTGGTAATCACCGCAGCCGATAACCTGAGCCGGTGGATTTCGACACGGTAGACGCTCAGGTCATCGCGCTGGCCGAATCGTTGCGCGAGGCCGACGAGGCCACCGTGGCTGCCGAGGTCGCGCGCCTGAAGGCGTTGGCGGAACAGATCGACGACGAGCGTTCCCGCCGGCTGGCCCTGATCAGGGCGCAGAAGCTCCCCGAGTTGATCAGTGGGCCGAAGGCGGGTACCAGCCCGGAGTACTGGCGCGCGGCGAGCCTCGTCACGCAGGTCGTCAACGACAGCGGCTCGCCGGCCGATCAGATCGCTCATGCCGAACGCGCGATCCGGGAGATCGGCACGTTGGCGCGGCAGGCCCCGCGACGCGAGTTCCGCACGATCCTGCGGATGAACTCGACCCTCAAGCGCCTGATCGAGCGCCGCCGAGCCGAACGCCCGGACAGCGGATCGTGACCGGCCCTGTCAGGATTTCCCCGGAATCCTGGGAGTACAGGCTGGTCGCCGCAGTCGTCACCGTCGTCGATCAGCGCGTCGGTGGTACGGCGACCGCGCCCCGCACCCGCTGGAACGGGCAAGTACTCGTGGACACCGATCCGGACTTCCTCGGTGCAGCGGATGACGACGGCAACATGTGGGTGTCGATCGACAACATTCTCGAACCGTTGCGCAAGGCAAGGGATCTCGATCGGCCACTCACCGGCGGCGAGGTCCTCGAGGTTCGCGACGCGATGGCGACGCTGACCCACGAAGCCGTGCACCTCTTGGCGGAGTCCGGCGACGAGTCGGCACCGGACGCCCACCCGTTCGACGCCGCGGCCGAGGCAGACAACGAGGGCCGCACCGAGCATTGGACCCTCGTCAATCTCGACGGTGTCATCCACGACGTCTTCCCGTACGCCGGGCTGGAAGCGGTGGAAGCCGAGGTACTGGCCGAAACGAGTATCGACGCCTATCCCGCCTATACCCCCGCCGCCCGCGACCTCGATCAGGCGCTGGCCGAGCGGAGTGGATTGACGAGTGCCGAGGTCACCCAGAAGTTGATCCTTGCCGACGACGTCCAGCGCTGGAACGTCGCGGTCGACCTGGTGATCGACGAACGTCTCGTCAAGCCAGGCCTGATGCCCGAAGCCCATCGGGCCGAGGTGCGGAAGCAGTTGATCGCCCCGCTGCACGCGGCGCTGTCCGGACTCGAAGCGGTCGAGGACGACGAGTCGCTCGGGGACGACGTGAAGGCCGCTGCAGCCACTGCGGCTGCCCGCACGGCGGTTGCCGGGCTGGACACGGAACTCAACCAGATCGAGGGCAAGTACCAAGCCCAGCAGAACCAGTCTCCAGAGCTCGCGCGTCTGCGGGGGTTGACCGATGCTCAGGCGCCGGCAGCGGGCGCGACCAAGCGGTCGCCAGCTGGCACCGATCACGCGCCGTCCGAGCAGGGCAACGAAGGCCGGCCACGGGGGCAACGGACCGACCGGCCGCAGTCGCCTGAACGCTCGTCGTGAACTTTTCGGCGGGCGTTGCAGTCGGCTGCGGGGGAGGCGCAGGCTGAGGGTGCCGGCGCTGATCTCGGCGCCGGCTCTCGATGGGAGGGGTCATGAGTGTTCTGATGACGTTGCGCATCAGTGGGGATCCGACGGCGGTGGAGAAGCTGGCGGCTGACGACGGGGCGATGTTCCGTGACGTGGTGGCCGACGCGACCAGCCGGGGGCTGATCTCGCATCACTTCTACGGCAGCGAGCGTGAGGTTCTGGTGGTCGACGAGTGGCCGGACGAGGCGTCGTTCGAGGCGTTCTTCGAGCACTCCGGGCCGCAGATCCAGCGGATCATGACGGCGGCCGGCGTGAAGGGCGAGCCGAAGGCCGAGTACTGGCGTCACCTGCAGGTCGGCGACGACGTCGGGTGAGCCTGCTGGTAGACACACCGCATGGAGTTCAGTGAGGTCGTACGGCGTCGGCGGATGGTGCGGAACTACGACTCGGACCGCCCGGTGCCCGACGAGGTCCGGGAACGCATCCTGGAGAACGGTCTGCGGGCCCCGTCGGGCGGTTTCAGCCAGGGCTGGGCGTTCCTGACCCTCGAGGGCGCGGAACGGGACCGGTACTGGGGAATCGCGGCCGAGGATCCGGACGAGAAGTATGTTGAATGGATCACAGGCCTGCGCCGCGCGCCCTTGCTGATTCTGGCCTTCGCGCACAAGGACGCGTACCTCGATCGGTACACCGAACCGGACAAGGGCTGGACCGATCGCGACGAGGGTCGCTGGACCGCGCCGTACTGGTATGTCGACACCGGCATGGCGGTCCTGCTGATGCTCCAGACAGTCGTCGACGAAGGCCTAGGAGCCTGTTTTTTCGGGCCTCCTGCGGATAAAGCAGGTCGGTTGCTCAAGGAGTTCGGCGTACCTGAGGGGTTCGATCTGGTCGGGGTGCTGTCGGTCGGTCACCGGGCCCCGGACAAGCGGTCGCCGTCGCTGAGAAGGGGCCGCCGGACGACCGCCGAAGTGGTGCATCGGGGGCAGTGGGGCCATCACGCCGAGTAAGGACGCCGTTACACCTTTTCACGACTCGCCGACCAGGGGATTGGCACTTCCGCTACTTCTTCGTTATGGTCCCGTGATGTTGGCCGGGATCGGGGAAGATCCCGGGCAGCACGCCCCTCGGCGTTGACCCCTCACTCCAGGCAGCCAACCTGGCGCGCGCGGCCGATGCCTGTGCTGTCCGACCCCGTGCCCGGGTAGCCCTACCTGGGAGCGTTAGTGCGTAAGTCCATCATCGCGGCCGTCGGTGCGACGGCTGCGTTCGCCGTCGCGGGCGGCTCTGTGGCATATGCCGTGAAGAGCAAGACGGTCAGCGTCTCCGTCGACGGCCAGGTGCGGAAGGTGCATACCTTCGGCTCCACCGTGGCAGACGCTTTGAAGGCCGAGAAAGTTCAGACCGGCGACCATGACCTGGTCGCGCCGGCTCCGGACTCCAAGCTCAAGGACGGCCAGGAGATCTCGGTCCAGTACGGCCGACAGTTGACCGTGAACGCCGACGGCGCCAAGAAGGCGTACTGGACCACGGCAGCCAGCGTGAACGAGGCGCTTGCCGACCTCGGTCTGCGGTACGACGGGGCGCAGTTGTCCACCAGCCGGAGCGCGCCGCTCGGCCGGCAGGGTCTGGAGCTGACCGTCACCACGCCGAAGACGGTGCAGATCGTGCACCAGGGCAAGACCGTGACGATCAAGTCGCTGGCCGGCACCGTCGGTCAGGCCCTCACGCAGGCGAAGATCGCGTGGGACGCCGACGACCGGATCACCCCGGCCGCCGCCACCCCGCTGAAACTGGGCGTGAACAAGGTCGGCTTCGTGCAGGTCCTGCAGAAGACCGTCACCAAGAACGAGGCGATCGCGCACGGCACCGACAAGACCGAGTCGGCGACCCTGCTCGAGGGCACCACGAAGACCACCACCAAGGGCACCGACGGCGCGAAGGCCGTCACGTACCTGTACACCTTCCTGGACGGCAAGCTGTCGACCACCAAGGTTGTCGGGTCGAAGCTGGTGACCAAGGCGGTCGACGAGGAGGTGCTGGTCGGCACCAAGCCGAAGCCGACGACGCCGACCACGACGACCACCGGGACGACCGACACCACCCCGACGCCGAGCGGTGGCAGCGGCGCGTGGGACCGGATCGCCGCGTGTGAGTCCGGCGGTAACTGGGCCGCGAACACCGGCAACGGGTACTACGGCGGTCTGCAGTTCGACCACGGCACCTGGGCGGCGTACGGCGGTACGGCGTACGCGAGCAACGCCAACGGTGCGTCGAAGGCGCAGCAGATCTCGATCGCGGAGAAGGTCAAGGCCGACCGCGGTGGCTACGGCGCGTGGCCCGTCTGTGGCAAGAAGGCCTAGTGACAGACTGACGAGGTGACCTCGTCTGATTCATCCACTTCCGGGGGGGGGGGGGGGGGGAGGGGGGGGGGCTGGGGGGGGGGGGGGGGGTAGTGGGGCGGGGGTGGGCGGGCCCCCCCGCCGCGGGCGAGTCGTCTCTCGGGCCCGCGGCCGGAGCGCGCGCGCGGCGTGGGCCGGATCGAGCCAGACCCCCACACCCCACTCCCGCCGGGATTCCTCTGAATAAAAACAACCCCCCCCCCCCCCCCCATACGCCCCCCCCCCCCGGAAGTGCGTTCACTGGCCGCTGCTCTCGGGGTCCGCCCGACCAAGCAGCGTGGGCAGAACTTCGTCATCGACCCGAACACGGTCCGCCGGATCGTCCGGGCCGCCGAGCTGACGGCCGGTGAGACGGTGCTGGAGATCGGGCCCGGCCTCGGCTCGCTGACGCTGGCGCTGCTCGCGGAGGGGCACCGGGTCACCGCGGTCGAGATCGACCCGCTGCTCGCGCAGGCGCTGCCGTCGACGATCGCGACGTACGCGCCGGAGCAGGCGAAGGACCTGACGGTCGTCGAGGCCGACGCGATGGACGTGGGCCCGGCCGAGATCGGCGAACCGACCGCCTGCGTCGCCAACCTGCCCTACAACGTCGCCGTACCGGTCCTGCTGCACCTGCTCGAGGTGTCGGACTCGCTACGGCACGGACTCGTGATGGTGCAGTCCGAGGTCGCGGACCGGCTCGCCGCCCCGCCGGGGTCGCGCACGTACGGCGTACCGTCCGCGAAGGCCGCCTGGTACGCCGACGTACGGCGGGCCGGCCCGATCGGGCGGAACGTGTTCTGGCCGGCACCGAATGTGGACTCCGGCCTGGTCGCCTTCGAGCGCCGGGACCCACCGGCGACGCCGGCCGCGCGCGAGGAGGTGTTCGCGGTGATCGAGGCGGCGTTCTCGCAGCGCCGGAAAACGATCCGTTCCGCGCTGGCCCGCTGGATGCCGGACCGGGAGCGGCTCGACGAGGTACTCCGCGCGACGGGCATCGACCCCCGGTTACGGGGCGAAATGCTCGGGATCACAGAGTTCGCCGCGCTCGCAGGTGCAGCAAGGACTGTATAAGGCACTAGCCTGTGCGACGTGCCACCTTCTGTTGAGGTCACGGTGCGGGCGCCGGCCAAGATCAATCTCGGTCTGTCGGTCGGCCCGCCGCGCCCGGACGGGTTCCACCCCGTCGCCACGGTGTACCAGGCCGTTGCCCTGTACGACGACGTCACCGCCGCGGTGCGGGACGACGACGGCGAGGTCTCGGTCGAGATCGTGGGGGACTTCGCGGACGACGTACCGACCGACGAGACCAATCTCGCGGTGCGGGCGGCCCGGCTGCTGCAGGCGGAGTACGACGTCGACGAGGGTGTCGACCTGACGATCCGGAAAACCATTCCGGTGGCCGGCGGGATGGCCGGCGGCTCGACCGACGCCGCGGCGACCCTGGTGGCCTGCAACCGGCTGTGGGGGCTGCAGCTGACCCAGACCGAGCTGCAGCATCACGCGGGGGAGCTCGGCAGCGACGTACCGTTCTGCCTGGTCGGCCACACCGCGCTCGGGCAGAACCGGGGCGAGCAGGTCACCGAGGTGATGTCCCGCGGGACCTTCCACTGGGTGTTCGCGATCGCCGACGGCGGCCTGTCGACGCCGGAGGTGTACGGCGAGCTCGACCGGCTGCGGCCGCTGCGCCGCGTGGAGCCGCCGCAGGTTCGTCCGGAACTGATGTCCGCGTTGCTGTCCGGGCAGCCGGGCGCGCTCGCGGTTGCGCTCAGCAACGACCTGCAGGCCGCGGCGTTGTCGTTGCGCCCGGAGCTGTCCGACACGCTGCAGTTCGGCCTCGACCAGGGCGCGCTGGCCGCGCAGATCTCCGGGTCCGGCCCGACGTGCCTGTTCCTGGCCGCCGACAGCCGCAGCGCGGTGGACCTGGCGGTGGAGCTCGCGGAGTCCGGCCTCTGCCGGATGGTGCGGCAGGCGGAGGGTCCCGTCCCCGGCGCCCGGATCCTGCCGGCGATCGTCAGCCGCTAGAAACCGCTCGTCCCCGTCGCCGTCCGGTGCTAGCGTCGAACAAGCCCTAGCCAAGAGACAGGAGACCGGGATGCGCCGCGAATCGATCTACCTCATCGGTACTGATCGCTTCGACGCATTCGCGAGGACTCTTGAACTCTCTGACGATGGGCATTGTGGCGCATGTCGACGCCGGTAAGACCAGCCTGACCGAGCGGCTGCTGTACGCCGCCGGCGTCATCGACCGGGTCGGCCGGGTCGACGACGGAAGCACCCAGACCGACTCGATGGATCTCGAGCGGAAGCGCGGCATCACGATCCGTTCCGCCGTGGTCGCCTTCGCGCTCGGCGACCTGCCGGTCAACCTGATCGACACGCCCGGACACTCGGACTTCATCGCCGAGGTCGAGCGAGCACTGTCCGTACTGGACGGGGCGGTGCTGGTGCTGTCGGCCGTCGAGGGCGTGCAGCCGCAGACCCGGCTGCTGATGCGGACCCTCGACCGGCTGCGGATCCCGACGCTGCTGTTCGTGAACAAGATCGACCGGGTCGGCGCCCGGTACGACGACCTGCTCGCCGACATCCGGCGGTTGCTGACACCGGCCGCCGTACCGATGGGGACCGTGACGGACCTGGGGCAGCGGTCCGCGCGGTACGCGCCGCAGCCGTTGCGCAACCAGGTGCTCGGCGAGCTGCTTGCCGAACGCAACGACGACTTCCTGGAGCGGTACCTCGAAGATGCCGATGCCGATCCCGCGGAGGAACTCGCGCGGCAGGTCGCGGCGGCGTCGGTACACCCGGTGTACTTCGGTTCGGCGATGACCGGAACCGGCGTACCGGAGCTGATCGAGGGCATCCGAACCTGGTTGCCGCGAGCAACCGGATCGCCGGCGGACGAACTGCGGGCGCGGGTGTTCAAGGTCGAGCGCGGTGCCGCGGGGCAGAAGATCGCGTCGGCGCGGATCGTCACCGGCTCGCTGCCGGCCCGGACGCCGGTTCCGGTGCAGCCGGTCGACGGAACGGAGTACCTGATCCGGCCGACCGGGATCGAGGTGTTCTCGGACGGCGGCCGGCAGTCGGTCGACCGAGCCGAGGCGGGACAGATCGTCGCGCTGCGCGGGCTGAAGAGCATCCGGATCGGGGATCAGCTCGGCGTTCGCACCGAACGGGTCGGGCAGCTGTTCGCGCCGCCGACCCTGGAGACCGTCGTGAGCGCACGGGATCGGGTGAAGCTGTTCCAAGGGCTGACCCAGCTCGCCGAGCAGGACCCGCTGATCCGGGTCCGCAAGGCCGATGAGATCACCGTGAGCCTGTACGGCGAGGTGCAGAAGGAGGTGATCGCCTCGCTGCTCGCGACCGAGTACGGCGTCGACGTCACCTTCAGCGAGACGACACCGATCCATGTCGAGCGGCTGGACGGAACGGGGTCGGCGATGCGGGACATGGGTGAGCCGGGGAACCTCTGGCCGGCCGGCGTCGGCTTCCGGGTGTCGCCGGTTGCCGAGGGCATCGAATACGAGCTGGAGGTCGAACTCGGTGGGCTGCCGCGCGCCTTCCACACCGCGATCGAGGAGACGGTCCGCCAGACGCTGCACCAAGGCCTGTACGGCTGGGAGATCCCGAACATCCACGTCGCGCTGACGCACACGGCGTACTCCAGCGTCGCCACCGTCGCGGCGGACTTCCGCCGCCTCGTCCCGCTGATCCTGACGCAGGCGATTCACCAGGCCGGTACGACGGTCCTCGAGCCGGTGAACCACTTCGAGCTGGACGTCCCGTCCGACACCGTCTCGCGGATCATGGCGCACGTGGCCGAGAACCGCGGCGTCGTCCTGGAGACCACGCTCACCCCGACCCAGGCACATCTCGAAGGCACCGTCCCGGCCGCCACCACGCACGGCTTCGAGTCCCACCTCCCGCCGCTCACGCGGGGCGAAGGCCTGCTCGCGACCAGCTTCCACAGCTACACGCCCGTCGCCGGACCGCCGCCGACCCGGGCCCGCACGGACGGCAACCCACTCAACGAGAAGCAGTACCTCCTGCACCTCAACCGGGCGTAGGGAGCGGACGTGCACCACTCACCAACCCAGGTCGTCGGGCGCGCTCCCCGCGTGGGAGCGGCCGGCGAGGGCGGCGCAGCCCGGGTTGGTGAGTGGTGGCGGTCCGCTCGCTAGTCGAAGCTCTCGAGGATGGTGTGGATTTCCTCGACCGTTTCGGTGACGCCGGGAGTGTGGGCGGTGATGGAGAGGAGCTCTCGCAGGTGGAGGAGAGGGAGCCGGTCGCGCCAGCCGGACTCCAGCGGGTGGGCTTCCTCGTAGGCGGTGAAGAAGTCGTCGGACAGGTGGCCGTAGATGAGCAGGGTGGCGAGATCGGCCTCAGGCCAGCCGTAGTGGACGGCCGGGTCGATCATGCCGGGGTCGCCGGACGGCCCGGGGAGGAGGTTGCCGTGCCAGAGATCGCCGTGCACGAGGGACGGCGGCTGGGCCGGGACCAGATCGTGGAGGCGGCCGGCGATGCGTTCGAGACGACGGCGGTCCGCCTCGGGGAGCTGGTTGTGGCAGGTCGGGACCTCCAGAAAGCGCAGTAGGCGGTGCTCGGCGAAGAACGCGTGCCCGTCGGTCGTCCACGGGTTCCGCTGCAGCAGGGTCCCCAGGTAGTTGTCGTGGTGATACCCGAACTTGTCCGCGGTCTGCTGGTGCTGCACGGCCAAAGCCCGCCCTGCGTCCTCCCAGTACGTCGGTGACGCCGCCGACGTACCCAGGTCGGACAGCACGATGAACGTCGGTGTCACCCGCAGGACCTCGGGTACGACGAATCCGCCGGCCACCCGCAGCGCGTCGATGCCCTCCGCCTCCAATGCGTACAGGTCAGGCGGCAGGTCGTCCTGCGTCTTCACGACCACCGAGCGGCCCGCCGTCGTACGCACGCGAAAGGTCTTGCTCGCGTACCCACCTTCGAGCGGATCAGCCGAAACGGCATCGCCCAGAGACAGGCCGTCGAGCCAAGCAGTAGTCAGCACCTGGACGATCCTGGCACAGCTGTCGCGGTCGGCTACTCTTGGGCGCGTTATGGCGGCACCTAACTTGGTCAATCTGGAAGCTGTTTCGAAGGGCTTCGGGACCCGCACCCTGCTCGACTCCGTCTCCCTCGGCATAGGCCGTGGCGAGCGCGTCGGCGTGGTCGGGCGCAACGGCGACGGCAAGTCGACGCTCCTGCAGCTCCTGGCGCGCCGTGAGGAGCCCGACAGCGGCCGGATCACACACAACCGCGACCTGCGGCTCGGGTACCTCGGGCAGAGCGACGATCTCGACCCCGGGCAGACCGTGCTGCACGCGGTCCTCGGCGATGTCGAGACCTACACCTGGGCGGCGGATCCGCGAGCACGGTCGGTGATGGAGCACTTGCTCGGTGAGGTCGACCACCAGGCGCTGGTCGGCAGCTTGAGTGGTGGTGAGCGCCGGCGGGCGTCGCTGGCCCGGTTGCTGCTCACCGAGGTCGACCTGCTGATCCTCGACGAGCCCACCAACCACCTGGACATCGAGGCGGTCAGCTGGCTCGCGGACCACGTGGTCGACCGCGCCGGCGCACTGATCGTGGTCACCCACGACCGCTGGTTCCTGGACGCCGTCTGCACCGAGACCTGGGAGGTCCAGGGCGGCAGCGTCGCGTCGTACGACGGCGGGTACGCCGCGTACGTGCTCGCGAAGGCCGAACGGACCCGGAACGCGCAGGTCGTCGAGGGCAAACGGCAGAACCTCCTGAAGAAGGAGCTCGCCTGGCTGCGCCGTGGTGCACCGGCGCGCACCAGCAAGCCCAAGTTCCGCATCGACGCCGCGAACGCGCTGATCGAGAACGAGCCGCCGCCCCGCGACAAGCTCGCCCTGTCCCAGCTCGCGACCTCGCGGCTCGGCAAGGACGTGTTCGACGTCGAGGACGTCAGCTTCAGCTTCGGCGACCGGAAGATGCTCGACCACGTCACGTTCCGGCTCGGCCCGGCGGACCGGATCGGGCTGCTCGGCCCGAACGGCGCCGGCAAGACCACGTTCCTCAGGGTCCTCACCGGCCTGCTCGCCCCGGATCGCGGTGTGGTGAAGCAGGGCAAGACGGTCCGGATCGCCAACCTCTCGCAGACGCTGGAGGAGATCGACGGCAGCGTCACGGTCCTCGACCACATCACCGCGATCCGGCGTACGGCGGCCCTCGCGGGGCGGGGCGGTGAGCTGACCTCCTCGCAGCTGCTGGAGCGGTTCGGGTTCACCGGCGACAAGCTGACGACGCGGATCTCCGACCTGTCGGGTGGCGAGCGGCGGCGGTTGCAGCTGCTGCGGATCCTGCTCGATGAGCCGAACGTGCTGATCCTCGACGAGCCGACCAACGACCTGGACGTCGAGACGCTGACCGTGCTGGAGGATTTCCTCGACAGCTGGCCGGGTGTGGTCGTCACCGTGACCCATGACCGGTACTTCCTGGAGCGGGTCAGCGACATGGTTTACGCGATCATGGGTGATGGCCGGGTGCGGCATCTCCCGCGCGGTGTCGATCAGTATCTCGAGGAACTCGAGGCCGGAATTCCGCGGCGGGCGGCGTCAAATGTGTCGACACCGGCGGTCGAGATGTCCAGTGATTTGGCGGCGACCGGAAATGGTCAGGTCGTTGAGCGTCCGACCGCTGACGCGGCAGTGGCCCGGGCGGCGAAGAAAGAGCTGAACCGGATCGAGCGGCAGCTCAGCAAGCTCACCGAGACCGAGGCGAAACTGCACGACCAGCTGGCCGCCAGCGCGAGCGACTACGCGCGGCTGGCCGAGCTGGACGCCGAGCTCCGCAAGCTCGCCGACGAGCGCGGGGAGCTGGAGACCGCCTGGTTCGAGGCCGCGGAGCGCGCCGAGTAGGCAGCGGGTCTCGGCCTTGGGCCGGTCCGGAAATCATTGCTGTGCAGGAGCTGTGAGCAGCGGCGCACCCTCCGATCCCCTGTGATTCGGAGGGGTGCGCCGAGCTCGTGGGTGAGCGGGCCCCGTGCCGGCCGGCGTTGTTCGGGCCCCGAGCCCCGGACACCGTCGACCGCTTTCGGCGGACCACCTCTTGCCGCCGAAGTCACCATGTTCTGACGTTGTGTAGTCGATCTGGCACCGACGGTGATGACCCTAGTCCTGGCCCTCACCGGTGTCGATAGTCGTCGGCTACAACAGCCTCTCGATCTCGTTGCAACTAGCAACGATTGGGGCCCCGGTGAAGTGACGGGTCGTCTTTTCGGATTATTCCGACACAATTCCGGCGCGTTTGTCGACGCCGGCGAGGCTTTGTCTGCGGTGATAAACCGGTTTGTTTTCTAGTGCTTTTCCAGGTCGAACGGGCGCACGAGCTCGCGCAGTACCCGGGCGATCTTCTGCTGGTCGCGGTCGCTGAGGCCGCCGAGCAGGGTGCGCTCGTGGGTGAGCAGGTCGGCCATCGCGGCATCGACCTTGTCCCGGCCGGCGGTGGTCAGTTGCACCAGCACCCCGCGGCGGTCGCTCGGGTCAGGGAGGCGCTCGACCAGCCCGCGGGCGGTCAGTCGGTCGACCCGGTTCGTCATCGTGCCGGACGTGACCAGGGTTTCCTTGAGCAGCTTGCCGGGGGAGAGTTGGTACGGCGTACCCGCGCGGCGGAGGGCGGCGAGGACGTCGAACTCCCAGGACTCCAGGTCGTGCGCGTCGAACGCCTGACTGCGCGCGCGATCCAGGTGCCGCGCGAGCCTGCTGACCCGAGACAGCACCTCCATCGGCGCCACGTCGAGATCGGGGCGCTCGCGGCGCCAGGCCTCGATCAGCCGGTCGACCTCGTCCTCCATGGCTTCGAGAGTACTCATCAAGACTCTTGACATCAAGACAACTCCCGGAGGTAAAGTATCTCGACGTCAAGATAAATCCCGAGAGAGGTCAGCCGATGCGCACGTCACCCGTGTGGAGTCCCGAGCAGTACGGCACGTACGCCGACGAGCGCGCCCGCCCGTTCCGCGACCTGGTGGAGCGCGTCCGTGCGGACAGCGTGCGGAACGTCGTCGACCTGGGCTGCGGACCCGGCGCGCTCACCGCGACGCTCCGGCCGGTCTGGCCGGACGCGACGATCGTCGGGATCGACAGCTCGCCGCAGATGCTCGAGAAGGCGCAGGAGTACGCCGACGACCACCTGAGCTTCGAGCTCGGCGACGTCCGCGAATGGGCGCCCGAGCCGGGTTCGCTGGACGTGATCGTCACCAACGCGACGCTGCAGTGGGTCCCGGAACAGCTCGACCTGTTGCCCGGGTTCGTGCGCGCGCTGCGGCCGGGCGGCTGGCTGGCGATCCAGATCCCCGGCAACGGCAACGCGCCGTCGCACGCGATCCTGCGCGAACTCGCCGGCACCGCGCCATACGCCGAGTACGCGAAGGACGCGTCGCTGCGCCCCGACGTACCGGGGCCGGCGGAGTACGTCGATGCGCTGAGCGCCGAGGGCTGCGTGGTCGACGCGTGGGAGACGACGTACTTCCACCTGCTGTCGGGCGACAACGCCGTACTGGAATGGGTGAAGGGAACCGGGGCGCGACCGGTGCTGCAGTCGTTGCCCGATGACGTGCGGCCGCGGTTCGAGGCGGAGTACGGCGCTCGGCTCGCGGAGGCGTACCCGCAACGGGACTACGGGACGCTGCTGCCGTTCCGGCGGATCTTCGCAGTTGCCCAGAAGAAGGTGTGAGCATGCGGCTCGATCATGTGCAGGTGTCCTGCCCGCCGAGCGGCGAGGACGTGGCGCGGGCGTTCTACCGGGACGCGCTCGGGATGACCGAGGTGGAGAAGCCGGAGTTGCTGCAGGCGCGCGGCGGGTGCTGGTTCAAGGCTGGTGCGGCGGAGATTCACGTCGGTGTGGAGGAGGGGTTCACGCCCGCTAAGAAAGCTCATCCTGCCTTGGCTGTGGAGGATCTGGATGCGCTGGCGTCCCAGCTGGAGAGCCTCGGTTTCCCGGTGAAGTGGGACAACGAGACGATCCCGGGCCGCCGGCGGTTTCACACCGCCGACGGTCACGGGAATCGGATCGAGATCGTCTGAAGCGGGGGGGGGGGCCCCCCCCCCCCCCCCCCCCCCCCCGGGCGGGGGGCGGGGCTGTTGGTTGGGGGGGCGCGGGCCCGCGGCCGCGCGCCCGCCCCCCCCCG
>NZ_JBSHBJ010000008.1:0-118456 GCF_053611945.1 Kribbella sp. NPDC054772
AAAACGCTCGACTGGGACACCCCAGCCGAGCGTTTGCGTGATCTACTCACCACCTAGAACCCAAGGCGGTGTTGCGACGACCCCTTGAAACCGCCGAGGGTGCCGGGTCCGTCTGAGGGGGCGGGGGTGGGGCTGTCAGGCAGGTTCGCGTCGGGTCAGCAGGGCCTGCCTGACAGGTCTTTCAGTGGTCGACCGCCTTCTCGGCGCCGGCGCCGGTGAGCGAGCGGACCTCCATCTCGGCGAAGCGGTCGACGTCGACGGCTTCCTTGCTGGTGATCGTGCCGATCCAGCCGAGCAGGAACGCCAGCGGGATCGTGACGATGCCGGGGTTGTCGAGCGGGAACCAGTGGAAGTCGATGCCGGTGTCGGTGATCATCGACAGGCTCTTGCCGGTCTTGGCGTCGACCTTGCCGGAGACGACCGGGCTGAACGCGATCAGGATGATCGTCGAGGCCAGACCGCCGTAGATGCTCCACAGCGCGCCGCGGGTGTTGAACCGGCGCCAGAACAGCGAGTACAGGATCGTCGGCAGGTTCGCGCTGGCCGCGACCGCGAACGCGAGCGCCACCAGGAAGGCCACGTTCTGGCCGTTCGCGAAGATCCCGCCGAGAATCGCCACGATGCCGATCACGACCGCGGTGTACCGCGCGACCCGTACCTCGCCGACGCCGCTGATCTGGCCCTTCTTGATGATCTGGCCGTAGATGTCGTGCGCGAACGACGTACTCGCGGTGATCGTCAGACCGGCGACCACGGCGAGGATCGTCGCGAACGCGACCGCCGAGATGACACCGAGCAGCACTTCACCACCGAGTTCGAAGGCCAGCAGCGGTGCGGCCGAGTTGGCCTTGCCGGGCGCGGCCTTGATCCGGTCCGGTCCGACGATCGCGGCGGCGCCGTACCCGAGGACCAGGGTGAACAGGTAGAAGATGCCGATGATCCAGATCGCCCAGGTGACGCTGCGCCTGGCCTCCTTGGAGTCCGGCACGGTGTAGAAGCGCATCAGCACGTGCGGCAGGCCCGCCGTACCGAGCACCAGGGCCAGCGCGAGCGAGATGAAGTCCAGCTTCGTCACGCCGGTGACGCCGTATTGCAGGCCGGGGCCGAGCAGTTTCTCGCCGGCGGCCGGGCTCTTGTCGACCGCCGCGCCGAGCAGACCGGACAGGTTGAAGCTGTACTTCGCCAGCACCCACAGCGTCATCAGACCGGCGCCGACCACCAGCAGGGCAGCCTTGACGATCTGGACCCAGGTGGTGCCCTTCATGCCACCGACCAGCACGTACGTGATCATCAGGATGCCGACCACTGCGATGACGATCGCCTGACCGGTGCGCCCGTTGACACCGAGCAGCAGCGCGACGAGACCACCGGCGCCGGCCATCTGCGCCAGCAGGTAGAAGAAGCAGACGATCAGCGTCGAGATCGCGGCGGCCATCCGCACCGGCCGCTGCTTGAGCCGGAACGAGAGTACGTCGGCCATCGTGAACCGGCCGGTGTTCCGGAGCAGTTCGGCGACCAGCAGCAGTGCGACCAGCCAGGCCACCAGGAAGCCGATGGAGTACAGGAAGCCGTCGTACCCGTTCAGCGCGATCGCGCCGGCGATGCCGAGGAACGACGCGGCGGACAGGTAGTCGCCGGAGATCGCGATGCCGTTCTGCGGGCCGGTGAACGAGCGGCCGCCGGCGTAGAAGTCGGCCGCGGTCCGGTTGTTCCGCGACGCCCGGAACACGATCGCCAGGGTGGCGACCACGAACAGCCCGAAGATCACGATGTTGACGGTCGGGTTACCGATGTCGGTTGCCAGCGGCAACATCAGCGGGGCGGTCACTGCGGTGCTCCCTCGATCTGGTGACGCAGCTTCTCGGCGTCCGGGTCGATCCGGCGGTCGGCCCACCGGACGTAGAACATCGTGATGGCGAACGTCGTCACGAACTGGCCGAGGCCGAACAGCAGAGCGACGGTGATGTTGCCGGCGACCTTGTGCGACATGAAGCCGTGCGCGTAGTCGGCGAGCAGGACGTAGACGAAGTACCAGACCAGGAACAGCGCGGTCATCGGGAACACGAAGTTCCGGAACCGGCGGCGCAGCTCGGAGAAGTCCGGTGACAGCTGGACGTCTCGGTACGTCGTCAGTTCCGGTTCGCGTGTCGTATCGCTCATCGCGAGACCTCCAGACGGGGATCAGGCCGGGCGGAATGAGGCCAGGCAGGGGTGCTGCGTCGTACTGTGTCCTGCGTCACGACGGACCGACAGCACCGGCACGCGTCGAGCGCTCAGCGGAGCACACCAGTCGTTCGGTGGATCACTCAGCTGCGACGAGCGGTAGGAACGGAACGACGAGCGGTCGTCATCGGGGCGGTAGGCCGCGGTCGACGTCGACTGCTTCGGGGGTGTGCAGGCGGACCATGCTGCGGGCAGCGCCGGCCGGGATACGGTCGGGGGTGAGTTTCGAGACCACGATGACGGTCAGGAACGCGAGCGGCATCGTCCACGCGGCGGGCTGCCCGACGAGCGCGCGGGTCCAGCCGGCCTGCGGTACGCCGGCGACGTTGACCAGCGCGGCGGTACTGGCCGCGATCCCGCCGACGACCAGCCCGGCCGCGGCGCCGGTGGTCGACATCCGGCGCCACCAGATCCCGAGCACCAGCAACGGGCAGAACGTCGACGAGGCCAGTGCGAACGCGAGCCCAACCGTGTCGGCGAGACTCAACGCGCCGGTCATGCTGAAGGCGAGGTACGGCACGACCATCGCGATCAGCGCCGCGATCCGGAAGCTGCGTACGGCGACGTAGTCCCCGCCGGTCCATCGGTGCAGCCGGCTCCGCAGCAGGTCCTGGTCGATCACGCCGGCGATCGCGACCGTCAGTCCCGAGGACGTCGACAGGAACGCCGCGAACGCTCCCGCGGCGACCAGTGCACCGAGCAGATCCCCAACGGTGCCAGGGAAAACTCGTCCCGGCAGCTCGAGCACGACGGTGTCCCCGCCAGTCCCGACCAGATCCGGTGCGAACGTCCGCCCGAGCACGGCGTACATCGGTGGGAACAAATAGAAGAAGCCGAGCAGTGCCAACACGACGACAGTGGTACGGCGGGCCGCCCGCCCGTCCGGGTTGGTGTAGAACCGGACCAGCACGTGCGGCAGCCCCATCGTCCCGAAACAAAGGGCCAGGAGCAACGAATAGGTCGCGTACAACGGGTGGTCCCGGCCGCCGGCGCGCGACAGCGGCTCGGCCCACTCACCGGCGGCACCGTGCAGTGAGTCGAGGACGCCGACCGGTTGGCGCCACACGAGCAGGATGACGAAGATCGGCGCGGCCAGTGCGGTGAGCTTGAGCCAGTACTGGAAGGCCTGGACGAAGGTGATGGACCGCATGCCACCTGCGGCGACGTTGATCACCACGATCACCGCGACGATCGCCGCTCCGACCTGCGGTGGTGCGCCGGTGACGGTCTGGACGGCCAGACCGGCACCGTGCAACTGCGGGAGGAGGTAGAGCGTTCCGATACCGACGACGAGGCCGGCGCAGATCCGGCGTACCGCTGGGGATTCGAAACGGGTCTCGGCGAAGTCCGGCAGCGTGTACGCACCGGACCGGCGTAGCGGGGCGGCGACCAGGACCAGGAGCATCAGATAGCCGACCGTGTAGCCGACGGAGAACCACAGCATGTCCGCGCCGTTGACCAGCACCAGTCCGGCGACGCCGAGGAACGACGCGGCCGACAGGTACTCTCCGCTGATCGCGGAGGCGTTCCAGCTTGGGGTGATGGCGCGGCTGGCGACGTAGAAGTCGCTGGTGGTCCGGGAGATGCGCAGACCGAACAGTCCGATCCCGATCGTTGCCACGACCACCAATCCGATCGCGGTCAGGCTGATCGCCGGCGACATCGCTACTGCCGCCCTACGAACTCGGTGAACTCGGCCTCGATCCGTTCGGCGTGCCGGACGTAGATGCGCGCGGCGACGTACACCACGGGATACACCAGGATGCCGAGGATCACCCAGGGCAGCGGCAGCCCGAAGACGGACAGTGTGCGCGCCGGCGGGACCAGCCAGAACAGCAGTGGGATGCTCCCGAGCACCAGCAGTACGCCGCCGATGACAGCCAGCGTCAGTCGGAGCTGGGACTGGATCAGCGACTGCATGTAGACCTCACCGAGCCGCGTCTGCTCGTCGATCTCGCGGGTGCCGGTGGGAGTGAGCGGACGCCGGGCCGCGCTGGCTCGGGGACTGGTGACGCGGACCCTGCGCGGTCCGTCCGCCGTACTCATCTGAGGCGCTGTCTCATCTGAGAGACGTCGAACGGACCAGGAGGTCGCGGAGCTCGCGGGTGTGCCGTCGACTCACCGGGAGCCAGTCGTCGCCCACTCGGACGGCGCACCGTCCACCGTCGACCCGCATCTCGTCCACGTGCTGCAATGCGACCAGCGTGCTCCGGTGGATCCGGGTGAACCCCGCGTCCCGCCAGCGGTCCTCGAGCGTGCTGAGTGGGACGCGCACCAGATGTGAGTTCTGGCCGGTGTGTAGTCGTGCGTAGTCACCCTGTGCCTCGACGTACCGGACCGTCGAGCGCTGGACGAACCTGGTGACGCCGGCGAGTTCGACCGGGATGACCTCGTCCTCTGTCTCTTCCGGGGACTGCAGTGCTGTCGGTGCACCCTGCGTCACCACGCGCCGGACCGCTTCGGCCAGTCGTTCCGGCCGGACCGGTTTCATGACGTAGTCGGTCGCTTCCAGGTCGAACGCTGCCACCGCGTGCTCGTCGTACGCCGTCACGAAGACGATCTGCGGGCGGCTGGCGAACTTCGACAGCACCCGGGCCAGGTCGATACCGTCCAGGCCGGGCATCTTGATGTCGCAGAACACCACGTCCAGATCGGTGGCCTGCAGGATCTTCAGCGCGTCCGGACCGTTCGAGGCCGTGCGGATTTCGCCGATCCTGGCGTCCTGGCCGAGCAGGTACACCAGTTCGGCCAGGGCGGGCTCCTCGTCGTCTGCGACCAGGGCACGCAGGGGAGTGTCGGCCATGGTGCGAACAGTAGTCGCCTGACCACGATCTGGCTCTAGCGTCTAGGACGCCAATCGTGGCGGAAGATCCGACTGATGCTCCCAGCGCACCCGGTGCGAGCCGTAACCCGCTGCGTGTACGCCGTCGTGCCCGCGTGGCCGCCGGCAGTAGTAATGCGGAGAGTAGAGATCCTTGCACGAGTCGTCGTGGCTCGTGTAAGCGAACTCGAGGTCCAACCGGGTGTCAATGCTCATGGAAGTCGCCCTTGTCGCGCGCGCGGTCTGCCCCCACCCACACCCAGTATCACCCGATGCGGTGGGAGCGGGGCACCCGCTCCCACCGTGGACACGTTGTTACTTGATCAGCCCGTGCGGATCGAGGATGTACTTCCGCGCGGCGCCGTGGTCGAACTCGGCGTACCCACGGGGTGCGTCGTCCAGCGAGATGACCGTGGCGTTGACGTTCTTCGCGATCTGGGTCCGGTCGGCGAGGATCGCCTTCATCAGCTGCCGGTTGTACCGCATCACCGGGCACTGGCCGGTCGTGAACGACAACGACTTCGCCCAGCCGAGGCCGAGCCGGATCGACAGCGAACCGATCTTCGCCGCCTCGTCGCCGGCCCCGGGGTCACCGGTCACGTACAGCCCTGGGATACCGACCGCGCCACCGGCCTTGGTGACGTCCATGACCGTGTTCAGCACCGTCGCCGGCCGCTCGGCCTGGGCGTCGCTGCCGTGCCCGTGGGCCTCGAACCCGACGGCGTCGATCGCACAGTCGACCTCGGGTTCACCGAGGATCTGCTCGATCTGGTCCTTCGGGTCGCCCTTCGACACGTCGATCGCCTCGCAGCCGAAGCTGCGCGCCTGGTCCAGCCGCTCCTTCTGCAGGTCCGCGACCATCACCACCGACGCCCCGAGCAGCAACGCCGACGTGGCCGCGGCGAGCCCGACCGGGCCCGCGCCCGCGACGTACACCGTCGAACCGGTGCCGACACCGGCGGTGACGGCGCCGTGGTAGCCGGTCGGGAAGATGTCGGCGAGCATCGCCAGGTCGCGGATCTTCTCCAGCGCCTTGTCCTTGTCGGGGAACTTCAGCAGGTTCCAGTCCGCGTACGGAACCAGCGCGTACTCGGCCTGACCGCCGACCCAGCCACCCATGTCGACGTACCCGTACGCCGATCCCGGCCGGTCCGGGTTCACGTTCAGGCAGACGCCGGTCTTGCCCTCCTTGCAGTTCACGCACCGCCCGCAGGCGATGTTGAACGGTACCGAGACCAGGTCGCCGACCTTGATGAACTCGACGTCCCGCCCGGTCTCGACCACCTCACCGGTGATCTCGTGGCCGAGCGCGAGTCCCGGCGGCGCCGTCGTGCGGCCGCGGACCATGTGCTGGTCGCTGCCGCAGATGTTGGTCGCGACCACCTTGAGGATCGCGCCGTGCGGAACCTGCCGGCCGACATTCGCAGGGTTGACCCCCGGTCCGTCCTTGAGTTCCAGGGTCGGATAGTCGATGGTCTCGACTGCCACGGAGCCCGGTCCCTTGTAGATGACTGCCCTGTTTCCCGGCACGAGCACTACTCCCCTCCAGGACGCTCCACCGATGCCGGTGGAGTCGTGCGATACCGCTTGCTGTGGGCCGTGATCGCCACTGGAGAGGCGATCCGGTCGTCGCCTGCCGATGTCCCTGACGCTAGTCCGCCAGACCGGAAGCGTCAATGAAACAAGGGTCTTCTACGCCGATGCGTGCACACCCGAGGAGTACTTCGGGATGCGGAACGTCACCTTCGTCCCGGCGTCAACGGCCGTCTCCACGATCAGTCCGTACGTGTCGCCGTACACCTGCCGCAGGCGCGCGTCGACGTTTCCGAGACCGATCGAGTCGCTGCCGGAGCCACCGGACAACGCGGCCCGGATCACCTCCGGATCGCTGCCGGCGCCGTCGTCCTCGACGCTGATCTCGGCCTCGTTGATCCGGTCCCGCGCGCGGATGGTGATGTTGCCGACTCCCGTCGTACCTTCCAGGCCGTGCCGTACGGCGTTCTCCACCAGGGGCTGGACGACCAGGAACGGGATGACCACCGGCAGTACCTCGGGAGCGATTTGCAGCGACACCTTGAGCCGATCGCCGAAGCGGGCCTGTTCGAGGACCAGATAGCGTTCCACGTTGCGCAGCTCGTCGGCGAGCGTCGTGAACTCGCCGCCGCGGCGGAGTGCGTAGCGGGAGAAGTCCGCGAACTCCAGCAGTAGTTCACGCGCCCGCTCGGGGTCGGTGCGCACGAACGACGCGATAGCGGCCAGAGCGTTGTAGATGAAGTGCGGACTGATCTGTGCGCGGAGTGCGCGCAGCTCGGCTTCCATCGCGCGGGTGCGCTCTTTGTTGAGCTCTGCCAGCTCTACCTGGCCGGAGACCCAGCGAGCGACCTCTTCGGTCGCTCTGACGAGTGCGGCCGAGGTGTTGTTGCTGTACGCGACCAGGACGGCGACCACGCGTTCCTCGGTGACGATCGGTGCCACCACCGCCGTACGGATGGGGCACTGGGGGTCGCCACACGCCACGTCGTGTGCACCGAGAACCGCCGTACGGCCGGAACGCAGTGTCGGGGCGGCGAGGTCCTTGGCGTCGCGGCGGTGGTTGCTCTCGTACGGTCCGCCGACGCCGTCCCAGGCGAGTACGCCGGAGGAGTCGCAGATCGCGATGGCCGCCGTACCGAGGAGGTCCCGGAGGTGCTTGCTGGCCTTGCCGGCCGCGGTGGGGGTCAGACCCTCGCGCAGGTGCGGGCTGGCCAGCGAGGCGGTATGCAGGGTTGCATACGTCGCCTTGTCGGCCGGAGTCCCGAAATGCTTGCGCCGCCGCGTGAACACTCCATGACGGTAGCGGCTCAGCCCTCTGCGCGCGGCCTGAACGCCTCCAGCGCTTCCGTGTCGGAGTAGTTGCTCAGCAGGTACTCAGCGACCCACTCCGCTCGCCCGGGGTACGTGGACTCGCTCACGATCCGCTCCGCCGCCTTGGTCGCGTCCAGAGGTGCACGACGCAGTTGTACGCCGTCTGCGGTGAGGAGCGCCCAGCTCGGACCAGGAGCGCCGTACGGCATGCCGACGCTGCCTGCGTTCACCACCAGCCGCCGGTCGACCTGACGGGCGAACGGCATGTGGGTGTGACCGCAGATCACTGTTCTGACGTCGTCCGGCAGTCCGTCGAACACCTGTGCCCACCGCGAGATCGGACTGTCGACCAGCACCATCTCCTCGTCGTCCCGTGGTGTCGCGTGGCAGAACAGCGTGTCGCCGAGCGTGACCGTCGTCGGCAGTTTGGAGAGCAGTTCGACCTGATCCGGTCGCAACTGCGCCGCGGCCCACGGGCTCACTGCATCCGGTGGCTCAGCGTCGTACGCCCCCCGGGCCATTTCCACGAGCTCACGGTCCGCATTACCGCGTACCCACACTGCTCGCTCGCCCAAACCCACCAGCAGGTCCAACGTCTCCACCGGCTGCGGGCCGCTCGCGATGTCCCCGGCCAGCACGATCACGTCAGCGGTCTGCACGTCTGGCTCCGCCAACACGCTCTCCAGAGCAGGCAGCACCCCATGGACATCAGCCAGCACAGCAACCGTCGTCATGCCCGCAGTCTGCCCGCAAAGCTCAACAAACACGGGGCTATCTGCTCAGGGCAGAGACCAGACGGCCATCTCCCGAGACCGCCATCGGCTCTCCGGGGACGGTGTCGATCAGAACGGCCACTCCGGCACGTCAGGCGCCGATCAGCAGTGCGCCCTTGGCGAGCGGCGTCGCCAGTTCGCAGGCCCCAGTGGAAATGGTGCAGCGGACGATCGAGGCAGGTGTCCCCTCACCGTCATCAGCGAGCAGCAGCAGGTGCTGGTCGTCCTCGGGGACCCACTGCCGGAACACTCCAGTCCACTCGTGCAGCAGACTGCCGGACTTGGCGTCCAGAACTGTGGCAATGCCGTTGCCATAGCCGTCCTCGTACATCGGCCCGGCGATCACCGTCGCGCCGTCTGGCGTGAAGCCGGCGATCTGGTAGTCACAGGTGCGCCAGAGTCGCTTGCCGCTCGGAACGGCCAGGAGGCTGCTGCAGCTGTTCTGATTCGCCAGCGTGGTGAGCGAGCCCGCCGTACCCGCGCTGGACACCGCTGTGGCCTTCGGGACGCCGCTGAGTTCGACGACCTTCGACTCGCCCGGCGTCCACTCGTACAGCGTCGACTTGGTGCCCTCCTGCGTCGTCGAGGCATCGAAGTAGACCTTGCCGTCGGTGTAGCCCAGCAACGTCGTGTTCCACAGGCCCGGCACGGTGACCTTCTTGACGCCGTCGACGCTGTCCTGCTCGGAGTACAGGGTGGCGCCTGCCGTTGCCTCACCGGTGTCCTTGAGCCGCGAGCCGACGTACGACGCGGACAGGTCGTCCTCGGTGGTGACGATCTGGGTGATGTCAGGGGTGCGGCGGGTGATCTTGCCCTCGCTGTCGAGGGTCAGCATCTCCGTGCCGGTGCCCTTCGTGACGATGGCGAGTGCGAACGTGCCGCGCCGGGCGACCTCCTGGATGTCCGCGTTGCCCGGGATGGTGACGTCGTTGCCGGCGCCGCCGCGGATGGTGCGGCCGCTCAGGTAGGTCACCTGGGGCGCGCGGCCGGTGGTGAGTTTCTGGAGGTCGATCTTTGTCTTGGCCGGGCCGCTCGGGGTGGTCTTCGACGGCGTGGTCGGTGTCGGCTTCGGGGCGGACGACGTCGCCGACGGGGTGCTCGCGGCGGGTGACGGGGAGCTGGTGAGTGGCCCGGCGTCGGCGGCCGCAGCGGGTTGGGGGCCCTGGCGGGAGGCGAGGGCGCCGCCGCCCGCGATGGCGGCGACGGCGACGGCAGCGACGACGGCGACCAGACGGCCGTTCTGCGCTCGCATCGGGCGATCTCCTATCGATCGTGGTCAGGGCACGGCGGGTATCGACCGTGCGGCGGACCACGGTCCGGCGGGCTTCCGGCCCTGCCGTCGCAGATGTGACGTCCCGAAACACTGCTTTGTTCACTCCAGCGAACGGGTCGCAGAACGGATCGAGCATAATTACGACATGGACCAGCCACCGCGGATCGGCCGGTACTCCCTGGTCCGCCGGGTGGGTGCCGGGGGCTTCGCGACGGTCTGGCTGGCCAGGGACGAGCAGCTGGACGCCGAGGTCGCGGTCAAGATCCTGTCCGAGAACTGGGTCGAGGACGGGGACGTCCGGCGCCGCTTCCTCGACGAGGGCCGGTTCCTGCGCAAGGTCGACTCGCTGTACGTCGTGGGCGTCCACGACATCGGCGAGGCCGACGACGGCCGCCCGTTCATGGTGCTGACCTACGCCGACGGCGGCACCCTCGCGGACCGGATCAAGGCCGGCCAGCTGGAGTTCGCCGAGGCGGTCCGGATCATCACGCAGGTCGGCCGCGGCCTGAAGCACCTGCACGCCCGCGGCGTCCTGCACCGCGACGTGAAGCCCGCCAACGTCCTGTTCCGCACCGATCCGGCCGGTGACCGCGCCATGCTCTCCGACCTCGGTCTGGGCAAATCACTGGCCGAGGTCTCCCGCATCACGATGCCCGGCGGCACCCCGGCGTACGTCGCTCCGGAACAGGTGATGGGTGAGCGCCTGGACCACCGTGCCGACCTCTACTCCCTGGGAGCGGTCGCGTACGCCGCCTTCACCGGTCAGCCGCCGCACGGTGTGGTCAGCCTCGGTGCGGTGATGCAGATCGACTCACCACCGCCCTCGATGACCACGCTGCGCGAAGACGTGCCGGACGCGATCGACGTCGTCGTACGGCGTGCACTCGAACCGGACCGGGATCAGCGCTGGCCTGACCTGGACAGCTTCCTCAACGCGCTCCGTGAGGCGCACACGACCGGCAAGGTCCCGGCCCAGTTGGTGCCGGCCGCTGTGATGCCCAAACCGACGGCAGCCGCCGCACCGGTCGACCAGGACACCGCACTGGCCAACTCTGGCCAGACAACGGTGGCTACGAAGCCCAAGCGCAGTCGACGTGCCGGTGTGATCACTGCACTCGCCGCAGTGGTCCTGGCAGCCGCCGGTGGGTACGGCGGGTACCGGTACGTGCTCACCCGCCCGGTGGAGGTCGACAACAGCCCGCTGTCGGTCAAGGTTCCCAGGACCTGGCACGAGAAGGCTGTCGACCCTAGTAAGTCGCTGGTCGTCAGCACGAACACGTCTACCTGGCAGACCAACCCGCAGATCGAAGGCGTGTACGTCGGCCTGCTGAACGCCACCAAGCTTCCGGACAGCGTCACCGCCCCGACGGGCTGCACCGCCGGCTCACCCAGCAACGGCGACCAGCGGGTCACCTTCCAGATCACCTGCAGCGGCTCCCCGAGCATCGCCGAGCAGTACCGGCAGCTCAACGACAGCACACTGCTGCGGATCCAGGTCCGGGCCGCCGACGAAGCGACCCGGACCGAAGTGCTCAACTCAGCGCAATACCAGTCCTAGAAGCACCAGCTCCTAAGGCACCAGCGAAGTCAGCGACGTGATGGTTGCCTTGTGCATCCGCGGGATGACGTTGAGGGTGGCGGGGTCCGACGCGTACAGATGCGACCCGGACTCGTAGACCAGGTACGCGGTCCCGTTGTACTCCGTGATGCCCTCGGTCATGCTCGGCGCCCGGAAGCAGCTCAGCGCCGCCGCGTCCAGGTCCTTCTGCCCGCGCTTGACCACATAGATGTTGCTGCGGTTCCCACGCCCGTACGACGTGCTGTAGATGAAGTGGTTCGCAGTGATCGTCAGACCCTGTGTCTTGGTCGGGATCTCCCAGGCGCCGGCCACGGTGGTCAGCGTGCCGTCGTCCGCGATCTTGTACTCGTACATCGTTCCGCGTCCGGTGTCGTTGAACGTCCCGGCGAACAACGAGTCGCCGTAGCTCCCCATGAACGACGAGCCGGCCACGTCCCGCGCAGTGCCGACCTGCGCGAGGTACGGCGTACCGGCGGCCTTCAACGCGTCGCGGAGTTCGGTCAGCCGGTACTTGCGGATGCTACTGCCTTGACCGGACACGAACGCCCAGCCTTTGCTCACGGTGATCCCGCCGACGTGGGACTCCGCGATCGCGACCACGCCGACCGTGGAGCCGGTGGACGGGTCGATGCCGTAGATCTCCGAATCCGCGCCGTCGCGGTAGGCCGCGATCAGGAGCAGGTTCTTGCCGGAGCCGTCCCAGTCGTACCAGGTACCGGCGCCTTGCGGCGTGTAGGTACTGAGGTTCGGGATGCTCGCGCTGTTGCTGAAGCGGGCGTCGTACTTCTTCGACGCCGACGGACCGTCGTAGAACGTGGAGCCGCCGGTGGTGTCGGTGTCGCAGCTGATCGCGGCGTACGCCGGGGCCGCGGACGTGAGGGCCGCGGCGGCTGTGACGACGGTGATGATGAGGGCAAGGGGGCGTCGAGGCCGGGGCGGCGGGTCGGGCGCCAAATTCAACACTGCCATGGTGATCCTCTTCGGTTGTGGGCGAAAACCTTCGAGAATTTCAAAGTAGGGCGGCAATTGTTGACATGACAGGTTTCCCGGGCGTCGAGTTCGCGAACAGACGCCGTACCGTAGGGCCCATGACCGATCTGTCCGCGGCGATCGACCGCGTTCTGCCCAGCGTCCGTGCCGACCTCGAGGACCTCATCCGGATCCCCTCGGTCAGCTACGACCCGGCCCGCGCGGCCGACGTCCAGCGGTCCGCCGAGGCGACCGCGGCGTTGTTCGAGGCCGAGGGCTTCACGGTCAAGATCGTCCGCGCCGGCGACGGGGCGCCGGCCGTGATCGCCAAGAAGGCGGCCCCGGCCGGGAAACCGACGGTGCTGCTGTACGCGCACCACGACGTCCAGCCGACCGGTCCGGTCGAGCAGTGGACCTCCGAGCCGTTCGAGCCGACCGAGCGCGGTGACCGGCTCTACGGGCGCGGCGCCGCCGACGACAAGGCCGGGATCGCCGCACACCTCGCCGCCGTACGGGCCTTCGGCAACGATCTGCCGGTCGGGGTGACGGTGTTCGTCGAGGGTGAGGAGGAGATCGGCTCGCCGACCCTGCTGCAACTGCTCGACGAGTACTCCGAGGAGCTCGCCGCCGACGCCATCGTGATCGCCGACTCCGGCAACTGGGAGGTCGGGCACCCGGCGCTGACTGTGTCGCTGCGCGGCCTGGTCGAGGCGTACGTCGAGGTTCGGACGCTCGACCACGCGGTCCACTCCGGCCTGTTCGGCGGCCCGATCCCGGACGCGCTGTCCGCGCTCTGCCGACTGCTCGCGACCCTGCACGACGACAAGGGCGATGTCGCAGTCGACGGTCTGCACGCCTCGCGCGCCGCGGACGTCGTGTACCCGGAGGACCGGTTGCGGGCCGAGTCGAGCGTCCTGGACTCGGTCCGGCTGACCGGTTCGGGTTCGCTGGTCGACCGGCTCTGGACCCGGCCCGCGGTCGCCGTCGTCGGCATCGACGCGCCGTCGGTGGCCGAGGCCAGCAACACGCTGGTGCCGGTCGCGCGCGCCAAGGTGAGCCTGCGGGTGGCGCCGGGTGACGACGCGGAGAAGGCCAGCGCGGCGCTCAAGGACCACCTCGAGAGCCATGCGCCGTGGGGTGCGCAGGTCACCGTGACCGAGGGACAGAACGGTCAGCCGTGCAGCGTGAACGCGCGCGGCGCGGGGTACGAGGCGGCCCGTTCGGCGTTCCAGGAGGCCTGGGGCGTCGAGCCGATCGATATGGGGATGGGTGGCTCGATCCCGTTCATCGCGGAGTTCCAGCAGACCTTCCCGAAGGCCACCATCCTGGTCACCGGCGTCGAGGACCCGGACACCCGCGCGCACGGGATCGACGAGGGTCTGCACCTCGCCGAGTTCCACAAGGTCTGCCTCGCCGAGGCCCTTTTGTTGCAGAACCTCGCAAACCAGTCCTGACCAGGCTTTCCGGCGACCCAGTGTTTGGCATAGGTTTCGGCGAGTGAAGATCGCAGTCGTACGGGAGACCAGACCGGCGGAGCGCCGGGTCGCGCTGGTGCCGGAGCATGTCGCGAAACTGATCGAGCTCGGGTACGAGGTCGCGGTCGAGCCGGCCGCCGGCGAGCGCGCGCTGTTCTCCGACGACCAGTACCGTGACGCCGGTGCCGAGGTGGCCTGGGGCGCCGACCACGCGGCCACCATCGTGGCGTCGGTGCAGCCGCTGGAACGCGAACGCCTGCAGCGGTTGCACGCCGGTACGGCGCTGATGTCGTTCCTGCCGACCAACCCACCGGACATGGTCCGGACGGCGACCCGGGCCAGGCTGACCGCGTTCGCGATGGAGCTGATCCCGCGGATCTCCCGGGCCCAGTCGATGGACGCGCTGTCCTCCCAGGCGCTGGTCGCCGGGTACCGGGCGGCGATCGTCGCGGCCGAGCGACTGCCCCGGTTCTTCCCGCTGAACATGACGGCGGCCGGCACCGTCCCGCCGGCCCAGGTCGTCGTCCTCGGCGCCGGCGTGGCCGGTCTGCAGGCGATCGCCACCGCGAAACGCCTCGGCGCGGTCGTCAAGGCGTACGACGTCCGGACCGCCGCCGCCGAGGAGATCGCCTCGATGGGCGCCGTCCCGATCGAGCTCGAACTCGGGACGCTGGACGGCCCTGGTGGCTACGCCCGCGAGATGACCCCGGAGCGCGCGCAACTCCAGCGCGAACTGCTGACGCCGTACATCGCCGCGGCGGATGCCCTGATCACGACGGCCGCCGTACCGGGCCGGACCGCGCCGATGCTCGTGTCGCGGTCGATGGTCGAGCAGATGAAGCCCGGGTCCGTGGTCGTCGACCTGGCGTCCGAACAGGGCGGCAACGTCGAGGGCTCCGTGGCCGGGACCGAGCTCACCATCGGTGACGCGCTGGTCTGGGGCGGTGCGAATGTGCCCAGCCAGATGGCGGGACCGGCGTCGCGGCTCTACGGTCAGAACATCGCGAACCTGATCAGGTTGATGACCCGGAACGCCGCTTTCGATCCGGACTTCGACGACGAGATCGTCCGCGGCTGCTGCGTCACCCACGACGGCAGCGTGCTCCACGAGCCGACCCGCGAACTGCTGGGAGGGCAGGCCTGATGAGTGAATCCATCGCGTTGCTGACGATCTTCGTGCTCGCGGCCTTCGTCGGGGTCGAGGTGATCAGCAAGGTCTCCTCGACCCTGCACACCCCGTTGATGTCCGGGGCGAACGCCATCCACGGCGTCATCCTGGTCGGCGCCATCATCGTCACCGGGTCCGCCGACTCGGTGATCGTGGTGATCGTCGGGTTGATCGCCGTCGTCCTCGCGACGGTGAACATGGTCGGCGGGTTCGTCGTCACCGACCGGATGCTGCAGATGTTCAAAGGTCCGGGGGCACGGAAGAAGGAGCTGCAGAAGTGATCCCCACCTGGGCCCAGATCGGCTATCTGGTCTCCGCGGTCTGTTTCATCGTCGCGTTGAAGGCACTCTCGTCGCCGCGTAGCGCCCGGACCGGCAACCTGATCGGTGCCGCCGGCGCGGTCCTCGCGGTGCTCATCACGTTCGCGGCGTACAAGCCGGACCACCTGGCGCCGATCCTGATCGCGCTGGTCGTCGGCACCGTCGGCGGTGTGGTCGGGTCGCGGCGGGTGCAGATGACCCAGATGCCGCAGCTCGTTGCCCTGTTCAACGGTGTCGGCGGTGGCGCGGCCGCGCTGGTCGCGTTGCTCGAGCTCGGTGAGGTCTCGGCCGACGCGACGGTGGCGGCGATCGCGACGGCGTTCACGATCCTCGTCGGGGCGATCAGCTTCTCCGGTTCGGTGGTGACGTTCGCCAAGCTGCAGGAGCTGATGACGACCCGGCCGGTGACGTTCCCGGGTCTGCCGGTGCTGTTCATCGCGTCGATCCTCGGTGGCCTGACGCTCGCGGTCTGGCTGGTGTCGGACCCGCGCGTGTGGGTCGGCGTACTGCTCTGCCTGCTCGGTCTGGCGATCGGCGTGATGCTGGTGCTGCCGGTCGGCGGCGCCGACGTACCGATCGTGATCTCGTTGCTGAACGCGTTCACCGGTCTGACGGTGGCCGCGGGCGGGTACGTGCTCGGCAACACGCTGCTGCTGGTGGCCGGCACGCTCGTCGGCGCCGCCGGTACGTTGCTGACCAAGCTGATGGCGGACGCGATGGGGCGGTCCGTGTTCAACATCCTCTTCGGCGCGGTCCGCGGCGGCTCCACACTGGGCGCTGGTACGGCGTCCGACCGGCCGGTGATCTCGGCGGGACCGGAGGATGTCGCGATCCTGCTCGGGTACGCGAACAAGGTCATCATCGTGCCCGGGTACGGCCTCGCCGTGGCGCAGGCCCAGCACACGCTGCGCGACCTCGTCGAGGAACTGCAGGGACGCGGCGTGAAGGTCGACTACGCCATCCACCCCGTCGCGGGCCGGATGCCCGGTCACATGAACGTCCTGCTCGCCGAGGCCCAGGTGCCCTACGACCAGCTGCGCGAGATGGACGACATCAACGGCGACTTCAAGTCCACCGACGTCGTCCTCGTGGTCGGCGCCAACGACGTGGTCAACCCCGCCGCCCGCACCACCCCGTCGGCCCCCATCTACGGCATGCCGATCCTGAACGCCGACGAGGCGCAACGCGTCATCTTCCTCAAACGCTCCATGCGCCCAGGTTTCGCGGGCATCGAGAACGAACTCCTCTACGACCCCAAAACCACACTCCTCTTCGGCGACGCCCGAGACTCCCTCACCAAACTCCTGGGCGCCCTGAAGACGGTGTAGCCCGCGGGCTGGAAACGCGGCTGGGTCAGACCCAGCCGCGTTTTGCTGCGGCGACGCCGAGTTCGAAGCGGCTGGCGGCGTCGAGGCGTTCGGAGAGGTTGGCGGTGATGCGGCGGGCGGTGCGCAATGAGATGCCGAGCAGGCGGGCGACCTGCTCGTCCTTGGCGCCGCCGGCGAGCAGTCGCAGTACCTCGGACTCGTGCGGCGTGAGCGGCGACTCGTCGCGCTCGTCGGGGGCGAACATCTCTGTGCCCCGCGCCCAGTAGGAGTCGAAGAGGGCGATGGCCACCGCGACGACCGCGGGAGTTCGGTGGATGACGGCGCCGGCCGTCGGGTTCTCCGGGTCCATCGGCATGACCACGAGCTCCCGGTCGACGATCATCAGCCGCATCGGCAGCGTCGGCGTGGCGCGAATCTCGCAACCGAGGCGGTGCATCTTCGCGGCGTACTCGATGGCCTGCTTGGAGGCCGCCATGCTCTGCAGGTAGACGGACTTGATCTTGATCCCGCGCTCGAGCAGCGCGAAGTCCGGCGAGTTGTCGGCCACCTGGATGATGTCCTCGACGTGGGCAGGCGCGAGGACCCAGAACGTCTCGCGCGTCTTGAGCGCGAGCTCTTCGATGCGCCGGGACGCGTTCGCCCGTCCTTTGAGTACCTCGACGTCGCCGCTGCTCCGGGCGGTCAGGAGATCGTTGTACTGCTCGGCGATCACCTCGGCGGAGGCAGCGGCCTCGTTGAGCTCTCCCAGACGAAGGTTGAGCTCGGTACGGCGCCGCTCGGCCAGCCCGGTGAGTCCGAGGCGCGGATGTACCGCGTGTTCGGTCGACGGATTGGTCCACGTCGGGACGAGGAGCTCGAGCTCGCGGAGCCTGTCCAGGAGATCGTTCACTTCCGCCATCGGACGATCAACCAGCGCCGCGATCTGCTCGGGCGTGCTGTCCGGGTGGCTGAGGAGGGCGTGATAGACCGCGAAAGTGGCTTCGTCCACCCCCAGCGGCTCGAGCACGGTCCCTCTCCTTCAGCTGTCTGTCGGAACCGACCATATACAGAGAGCGTCCACAAAGAGCAGCCAATGGTTGGTTCAGGGTTATTTCGGAGGAGCAAATCGTGATTAAGAAGTTGCTGATCGTAGTCGGTTGCGCCATGTTGCTCCTGGGCGTCGCAGCCCCGGCCAACGCTGCGACCCCTGCCGAGCCGGCGTGTACCCCTGGTCTTCTCTGCTGGTAGGCGTGGGTCTGCGGACCCTTCGGCGTCCCGTAGACTGCTGGCGTGGCTCGTGGCGATGGTCGACTCACCGATGAACTTGACCCTCAGGACTTGGGACCGCAGGACGCGTGTGGCGTCTTCGGGGTCTGGGCGCCGGGGGAAGAGGTTGCCAAACTCACCTACTTCGGGCTCTACGCCTTGCAGCACCGAGGGCAGGAGTCCGCGGGGATCGCGGTCAGTAACGGCAGCCAGATCCTCGTCTACAAGGACATGGGGCTGGTCAGCCAGGCCTTCGACGAGGCGACGCTCGCGTCGCTCCGAGGGCATATCGCGATCGGTCACTGCCGGTACTCGACGACCGGGTCCAGCGTGTGGGCCAACGCGCAGCCGACGTTCCGGTCGACCGCGACCGGTTCGATCGCGCTCGGTCACAACGGGAACCTGACCAACACCAGCGAGCTGGCCGCCAGCCTGAACGGCGAAGGTGATCTCGATCTCGGCCTGGACGCCGAGGTCGACCACGCCAAGGCGAACGCGAAGCACGGTGCGTCGAGTGACACCGACATCCTCACCTCGATGCTCGCCGGGTACCCGGACCTCACCATCGAGCAGGCGGCCGCGAAGATCCTCCCGAAGGTCAAGGGCGCGTTCAGCCTGATCTTCATGGACGAGAACACGCTGTACGCCGCCCGCGACCCGCAGGGCATCCGCCCGCTGGTGCTCGGCCGGCTCGAGCGCGGCTGGGTGATCGCCAGCGAGACCGCCGCCCTCGACATCGTCGGCGCCTCGTTCATCCGCGAGGTCGAGCCGGGTGAGATCGTCGCGATCGACGCCGACGGCCTGCGTTCCACGCGGTTCGCCGAGCAGGACCCGAAGGGTTGCCTCTTCGAGTTCGTGTACCTCGCCCGCCCGGACACCCAGATCTCCGGCCAGCGGATCTACTCGACCCGCGTCGAGATCGGCCGCCGCCTCGCCCGGGAGTACCCGGCCGACGCCGACCTGGTGATCGCGACGCCCGAGTCCGGTACGCCGGGCGCGATCGGGTACGCCGAGGAGTCCGGCATCCCCTACGGTTCCGGTCTCGTCAAGAACGCCTACGTCGGGCGCACGTTCATCCAGCCCAGCCAGACGATCCGCCAGCTCGGTATCCGCCTCAAGCTGAACCCGCTCCGCGAGGTGATCGAGGGCAAGCGCCTGGTCGTCGTCGACGACACGATCGTCCGCGGCAACACGCAGCGCGCCGTCATCCGGATGCTGCGTGAGGCCGGCGCCAAGGAGATCCACGTCCGGATCACCGCGCCGCCGGTGAAGTGGCCGTGCTTCTACGGCATCGACTTCGCCAGCCGCGCCGAGCTGATCGCGAACGGGCTGAACACCGACGAGATCTGCCGCTCGCTCGGCGCCGACTCGCTCGGGTACATCAGCCTGGACGGTCTGGTCGAGGCGACCACGGTCCCGAAGGACCGGCTCTGCCGGGCCTGCTTCGACGGGGTGTACCCGGTCGCGCTGCCCGAGCCCGAGCAGCTCGGCAAGCACCTGCTCGAGGAGCCGGCGCGGACCGACGCGGACGGCCTGGCGACGATCTCCGGTGGTGGCGGCGCGGCCGACGCGCTCAGCCGGCCGTAGGACCCCGCGGGACCGGGCGGCGCGCTGCGCGAGCCGGTCCGTCAGACTGGGCGGGGACGCCGGACGTACGACGTACCGGCTTCAGAGCCGCCGTACCGAGCTGTAGCAGGGAGAGAAACGTGAGCGAAGGGGCGAGCTACGCCGCCGCCGGGGTCGACATCGAGGCCGGTGACCGGGCCGTCGAGCTGATGAAGGAGTGGGTGGCGAAGGCGACCCGCCCCGAGGTGGTCGGTGGACTCGGCGGGTTCGCCGGGCTGTTCGACGCGACCGCCCTGACGTCGTACCGGCGGCCGCTGCTGGCGACCTCGACGGACGGCATCGGGACCAAGGTCGCGATCGCACAGAAGCTCGACAAGCACGACACGATCGGGTTCGACCTGGTCGGGATGGTCGTCGACGACCTGGTCGTGTGCGGTGCCGAGCCGCTGTTCATGACCGACTACATCTGCACCGGCAAGGTGGTCCCGGAGACGATCGCGCAGATCGTGAAGGGTATCGCCGAGGCGTGCGTCGAGGCCGGTACGGCGCTGGTCGGTGGCGAGACCGCCGAACACCCGGGTCTGCTGGCGGCGGACGAGTACGACGTCGCGGGCGCGGCGACCGGTGTCGTCGAGGCCGATGAGGTGCTCGGCGCGGAGCGGGTGCGCGCGGGAGACGTCGTACTGGCGATGGCGTCGTCGGGACTGCACTCGAACGGGTACAGCCTGGTCCGGCACGTGTTCTTCGACCGGGCCAAGTGGACGCTCGACCGGGTGGTGCCGGAGCTGGGTACGACGCTGGGCGAGGTGCTGCTGACGCCGACGCGCGTGTACGCGAAGCACTGCCTGGAGCTGATCCAGGAGCTGAACGGGGCGGACGAGAAGCCGCTGCACGCGATGTCGCACATCACCGGCGGCGGGTTCGCGGCGAACCTGGCGCGAGTGATCCCGGACGACCTGTCGGTGCGGATCGACCGATCGACGTGGACGCCGGCGCCGATCTTCGGGCTGGTCGGACTGCTCGGAGACGTCGCGCTGCCGGAGCTCGAGAAGACGCTGAACATGGGCGCCGGCATGGTCGCCGTCCTCGACCCGGCGTCGGCCGATGCGGCGATCCAGGCGCTGGCCGCGCGGGACATCCCGGCATGGGTCTGCGGTGAGGTCACCGCGAACGCCGGTGGCACGGTCACCCTCGAAGGGGCCTACGCCAAGTAGCGCGCCGAGCAGATCCTGCGGCACGGACCGCCGCGCCTGGCTGCACCGGGCGCGGCGGTGTCACAGAGACCTGACCACCGACAGGAGCACCGACCTGATGGTCGTGCTGCCTGGGCCCGCCGGCTTGCGCAGCAAGAACTCACCTGTGGTGCTGGTGTGGTGGAACTACGTCGGACGCACGGAGAACTGCTCAGCCACCCCACGGGGTGCCGAGCAGCTCAGCCGGGCTGATGTTGCTTACCGACGGGGGTGGTAGTCGTCGGCGTCGTCACCGTCGCCGTCGTTGTCGCCGTTCGCAGAACTGGTGCCGCCCTGCTCGCCACCGGACAGCTCTCGTTTGAGCTGGTCCAGGTCGGTGTCCCAGGTGCGGTACTTCAGGTCGCGTGCGACCTTAGTCTGCTTGGCCTTTGCACGGCCGCGCCCCATAGCGTCGACCCCCTCGCACAAGTCAACCGGGTACGCTGCGTGGCGCCCACGGATCAGTCGTCAGTAATCGTGGTTCAAGGATACCCGGAGCTGAGGATCGACACACGCACCGGCCCCCTGGCGTGACCCCGAAGCGGTCCGATCGCCGCAGCGGCGGGGTGGCCGATCCCCTCAAACCGGCTCACCCCGCCGCGTCCGGCGCCTGTTACTTGACCTCGCGACGTGAGCTTGCCCACAGTCCGACGATGGTCGGCAGGACGATCCAGACCCCCACCGCGGTGAGCGTCTCCGGCACCATCCCGTGCAGGTCACGCTCCGCGATCCGGCCGAGCGCGCCGAACACGTCGAGCCAGTTCGCGTTGTCCTTGAACAGCGCCGGCCCGGCCAGCGACCAGGCGGTCGGCGCGATGAAGTAGGCGAGGATCGCGACCGCGGTCTGCGGCACCAAGGCACCGAACGCGGCGCCCATCACAACATTCAGCGCGACGGTCAGGTAGGCCCCGGCGAGCAGCCCACCGAGCCCGGCGTACGACGTCGCGTGGTCGGTGACCGCACCGGCCAGGGCGGTGCTCACGAACGCCAGCCCGACGACCACGGTCATCACGACCGCGCTCAGCACGACCGCGGAGACGAACTTGGCCAGCTGCACCCGGACCCGGCGTGGCGACAGCGTGAACGTGGTCAGCGCGGTCCGCTGGGTCCACTCCGAGGTCATCGCCATCACGCCGATCACCGGGAGCAGCAGCATCACGCCGGTGGACGCGGCGCCGAGGAAGCCGTCGAAGCCGGCCAGGCCCTTCGGCAGGTGGGTGAACTGCCAGGTCAGCGCGGCGAGCGCGATCAGCAGGATCGCAGCGATCAGGACCCGGCCGCTGCGGGTGTTGACGGACTTGCGGAGCTCGATGGTGACGAGCTTCAGGAAGGACTGGCCGCGCGCGGGCGGCAGGCTGGTCGCCACCTCGGCCCGGTGCTTGGCGGGCGCCGTGGGTGCGACGTCGGTCACGGTGGTCATCGGATTCTCCTGGAAGCTGGAAGTAGGTGTGATCAGGCGGCCGCGGCGGCTGGTGCGGTGGTCAGCTGGAAGAACAGGTCCTCCAAGCCGGCGCCGTCGCTCTGGCGGAGCTCGAGCAGGATCTGGCCGGCAGCGGCGGCGGCGCGCCCGACCTGCTCGGCGGTGGCGTCGACGCGCAGCGAACCGTCCGGGAGCGGCTCCAGGTCCAGGCCGGCGGCGGTGAGGGCCTGGTTCAGGCCGATCGGGTCGAGGCCGCGGACCTTGGTGCCGGTCCCGGCCAGCAGCTCCTCCAGGGAGCCGTTGGCAACGATCCGGCCGCCGCCGATGACGACCAGTCGGTCGACGGTCGCCTGGACCTCACCCAGCAGGTGGCTGGACAGGATCACGGTGCCGCCGCGGGCGGCGAAGTCCTGCAGCAGCCCACGCATCCAGCGGATGCCCTCCGGGTCCATCCCGTTGGCGGGCTCGTCGAGAATCAGGACAGCGGGGTCACCGAGCAGCGCGCCGGCGATCCCGAGCCGCTGCCGCATACCGAGCGAGTACTGACCGACGCGGCGCTTCGCGGCGTGCTCGAGACCGACCGCCTCGAGCATCTCGTCGGCGCGGGTCTTCGGCACCCCGAGCAGGCTGGAGTTCAGCAGCAGCGTCTCGCGGCCGGTGCGGCCCGGATGCTGGGCGGCGGCGTCCAGCATGACCCCGACGACACGGCCCGGGTTCGGCAGGTCGACGTACCGCTTGCCGGTGATGGTGGCGGTGCCGGAGGTCGGCGGCGTCAGCCCGGTGAGCATCCGCAGCGTGGTGGACTTGCCGGCGCCGTTCGGGCCGAGAAAGCCGGTGATGCTGCCCGGCTGCACGGTGAACGACACGTCCTGGACAGCCGCGGTGCTGCCGTAGCGCTTGGTCAGGTTCTCGACGGTGATCATGACAACGAGTCAACCGTCACCGACCCCGGTCGCACATCGGACGAGCGGCTGCGATCACCCCCTACGAAAGTTGTCAGGGAGAAGGCCAGAACCCAGCCAGATGGGGGACGTGCCGGCGTCGTTCGGCCAATTACAGTGACTGAATGCGACGGTTGCGCCGGTGGTACGCCTGGTGGGTCAGACATGCCCCGCGCCTGCGCGACTTCCTGTACGTCGCCTTCAGCCTGCTGACGATCGTCCTGCAGGCGGCGTCCGGCGGGAACGGCTGGAGCGTCAAGGACTGGTATGTCCTGGGAGCCGGCGTGGTCGCGTCGCTCGCGCTGTTCTGGCGCCGGCGCTTCCCGGTCACCGTCACCGCGATCACCGTCCTCGCGCTGCTGACCGCGTCGATCTTCGTCCCGATGGGCCTCGCCCTGCTCACGCTGGCGATCCGCCGCCGGGACATCGCGCTGGCGATCCTCGGCCTCGCGGCGTACGCCGCCTACGTCCTGAACAGCGTCAGCGACCGGGGACAGCTCTGGGTGTCGGTCTTCACCGGACCGTTCCTCATCGGCACCTGGATAGCCATCGGTGCGTACATCGGCGCCCGCCGGGACCTGATGGCCTCCCTGCGGGACCGCGCCGAACGTGCCGAGGCCGAGCGCGAGCTGCGCAGCGAGCAGGCCCGCCTCGGCGAGCGGTCCCGGATCGCGCAGGAGATGCACGACGTACTCGCCCACAAGGTCTCGCTGATCGCCCTGCACGCCGGCGGCCTCGAAGTGAACCCGACCGTCGGCGCGGACAAGGTCGAGGGTTCGGCCCGCCTGATCCGCGAGACCGCCCGGCAAGCGATGGAGGACCTCCGTGAGGTCCTCGGCGTACTGCGGTCCGACGTCAGCGTGGCCGGCGCCGACCTGGCGCCCGTACCCCAGGCCGCGGACCTGGAGCGGCTGATCACGGCCTCCCGCGACGCCGGGGTGACAGTCGGGTACGTCGGTGCGCTGCCGGACGACGTACCGGACTCGGTCGGGCGGACCGTCTATCGGGTGGTGCAGGAGTCGTTGACCAACGTCCACAAGCACGCCCGCGGCGCGGCGACCGACGTCATGGTCCACGGTGCTCGCGGTGAGGGCGTGACGGTGCGCGTGACGAACGTGCGGCCGGTGGCAGCCGAGTCACTGCTGCCGGGGGCCGGCGCGGGGCTCGTCGGGCTGCGCGAGCGCGTGCAGCTGGTCGGTGGGCGGCTGACGACCGGGCCGACACCGAAGGGTGGCTGGCGGGTCGAGGCCTGGCTGCCGTGGGACGATCACCGGCAGGACGCCGAGCCGGTGCTGATGGAACCGGGGCTGGACCGCGACGCGGCTCTGGTTCGCGATACCGCGTTGCATCGCAAGACGGCGTTGAACCGCACCGAAGGGGAACGATGACGCGGCTGCTGATCGTGGACGACGAGGCGCTGGTCCGGGCCGGACTGAAGATGATCCTCGAGTCCGACGACGACCTCGAGGTGGTCGCCGAGGCCGACGACGGAGCGGATGCCGCGGCCATGGTGACCAAGCACCGGCCGGACGTCGTACTGATGGACATCCGGATGCCGCGACTCGACGGGCTGGCCGCGACCCGGGAGGTCCAGGCGCTGCCGGAGCCGCCGAAGATCGTCGTACTGACGACCTTCGACCTGGACGACTACGTGTTCCGGGCGTTGCAGGCCGGGGCGAGCGGGTTCCTGCTGAAGGACACGCCGCCGCGGGAGCTCGTGCAGGCGATCAAGGTGGTCGCGGCGGGCGACGCGATGTTGTCGCCGGCGGTCACCCGCCGGCTGATCGGGCACTTCGCCGGAGACCCGCGGGCGGATCGGCGGCGGGTGGCGCAGGAGCGGATCAGCAAGCTCACCGAGCGGGAGCGGGAGGTGCTGGTCGCGGTCGGTCGCGGCCTGCAGAACGCCGACATCGGCAAGAAGCTCTTCATGAGCGAGGCGACGGTCAAGGCGCACGTCTCCCGGGCCCTGGTGAAGCTGGACGCCACCAACCGCGTCCAGGTGGCGATCCTGGCCTACGAGGCCGGCCTCCTCGACGACTAGCGCCGCCAGACTTCCTCAGCGATGGAAGGCCGGGACATAGGAAACCGGCCCGGGCCGTCGGAGGGGTGAGGGGAGAGCGACGGCTCAGGCCGGTTTCAGGGGCCAGCGTGCCTGGGGGGATGAGGACGCTGACGACCAGCAGGCGCCCAATGGGGGGAAGGGCGCCAACCGGTCAGGACTCAGATGCGGCCGAAGGCCACGCTGCTGGTCCAGATCTTCGCCTTGGCGACCGGGCGACCCGGCTTCGAGGCGTGCCACAGCATGTTCCCGCCGGCGTAGATGCCGACGTGGTACACACCGCCGCCACCGTTGCGGAAGAACACCAGGTCACCGGGCTTCGCGGCGCTGCGGCTGATGTGCTTGGTCGCGCTGTACTGCTGACGCGACGTCCGGGGCAGCGCGTGGCCGGCCTTCTTGTACACGTAGCCGGTGTAGCCGGAGCAGTCGAAGCCGCGGGTGGTCGTGCCGCCGTAGCGGTACGGCGTGCCCTTGAGCTTGGCCGCTTCGCGGAGCACCTTCGCGCGGAAGGTGGTGGTGCCGCTGCTCGCGCTGGCGCCGTACTTGCCGTAGAGCACCTTGTGCTTGGCGGCCCAGGTCAGCCGGCCCCACGTCTTCTTGTCCGTGTAACCGGTCGCCTTGAGGCCCCAGGACGTCTGGAACTTCTTCAGCACCCGCACGGTGCTGGTGCCGAAGTAGCCATCCGGTCCCAGGTGCAGGGCCTTCTGGACGTACTTGACGGTCGGGCCGGAGTCGCCCTGCCGGAGCAGCGGCCGGCTCGGGATGCTCATGTGGCCGCGCTGCTGAGCCGCGGTCATGGCCGTGCTGGCGGAGGCGGTCGCCGGCGTGGTGGTGAGGCTCAGCGCCGCTCCACCGCCAACGGCGAGGCCGACCGAGAGAACGGCGGCAGCGGCCCGGGGGGTCCCCGGGCGGGTGGACTTGCGGTGCTTCGCCAGGGTCCGGCCGCTGGGCCGGTCGGTACTCGCCTCAGCGAGCTGGCTGACGGCGCGCGAAAGCGACGTCCGTCGGGCAGTGACGGGCATGGTTGTCTCCCGACGCCTGTGAAGTTAGCTGTCGGGTTCGGGCTGGGATTCATAGCCCGGTCCGCTCCCGCGGACTTCACCCCAGGGTTTCGGCCACTCACGGTCGATACCCAACTTCCTGGGTCCCCCACCCCTGCCATGGTGTTCGAGGGGAGCACATGGGCCCTGGCAGGGCTCGGCGTTGACCCGTGTGCGGTTCGTGTTGTTTACCGAACCGCCGACGACTGTATAACAGGATGATCACGACGCAAACCCTCAGATCCACAGAGTCGTTCTCAAAAGGCCCTGAAAAGGCCTCTGACGGATCAGCAAGCCTGGGTGAACATCAGGTGTCCTGAGCGCGACTGAGCGGTCCACAGGCGACGAATGGCGGCTTCCGTGTGACCTCGGTCACAGTTGATGGTGGCTTTCTGTGACAACAGGCACAGAGGGTGGCGAGGGCACCCTGAAGTCCTTGTGAATTCAGCTATCTCCGAGCAGCTCGCGGAAGCGGTCCAGACCGACGTTCCCGCCGGACAGCACCACTCCGACGCGCTCCGGCAGCCCGTGGATCCGCCCGGCCAGCAGTGCGGCCAGCGCACTGGCGCCGCTCGGCTCCAGCACGATCTTCAGTCGCTCGAACGCGAACGCCATCGCGGCCACGATCTCCGCGTCGCTGACCACCTCGCACGACTCCATCAGCCGCCGGTTCACCGCGAACGTGAGTTCCCCCGGCGTCGAGATCGCCTGCCCGTCCGCAATCGTCCGCGGTACGGCGATCTCCACCCGCTCGCCCTTGGCCAGCGACCGCACATGGTCGTCACCCGCTTCCGGCTCGACCCCGATCATCCGGATCCCCGGCGAGATCAGGGTCGCCGCGGTGGCGCAGCCCGCCATCAGCCCACCACCGCCGACCGGGACCAGCAGCGCCCCGAGATGCCCGACCTCCTCGATCAGTTCGAGCGCCACCGTCCCTTGGCCGGCCATCACGTCGGGATGGTCGTACGGCGGGATCAGGGTCCGTCCCCGCTCGCTCGCCAGTTCCTGCGCCAGCGCGGTCCGATCCTGCGTGTAGCGGTCGTACGTCACCACCTCAGCGCCGTACCCGCGGGTCGCCGCCAGCTTGGTCGGCGGGGCGTCCGCCGGCATCAGGATCACCGCGCTGATCCCGGCGAGCCGCGCCGCCAGCGCGACGGCCTGCGCGTGATTACCCGAGGAGTACGCCGCCACGCCCGCCGCGCGCTGCTCGGGAGTGAGCCGGCTGATCGCGTTGAAGGCCCCGCGGAACTTGAACGCGCCGATCCGCTGGAAGTTCTCCGCCTTGAGGAACACCTGCGCCCCGACCCGTTCGTCGAGGGTCCGCGAGGTGAGGACCGGCGTACGGTGCGCAACTCCGGCGAGGCGACCCGCGGCCGCGCGAACATCTGTGAGACTCAACACGGTCATGGAGGGACGTTATCGGCCGCGAGGGGATGTCAAGACGCGGCGGGCGGCTCCGTACTGATGAATGAGAGGCGCCCACCACCGGGGGCCGCGCGTAAGGGAGACATCGTGAAGTACCTACTGATCCTGAACATCAACCCCGACGTGCTCGGCGCGCTGCCCGAGGCGGAGCAGCAGGCCATCATGAGCGGACACGAGAAGTTCATGGAGGCGATCAAGGCGTCGGGCGAGTTCCACAGCACGGTCGCGCTGCAGGAGCCGGCCCAGTCGGCGGTGGTCACGGTCCGGGGCGGGGTCCCGGCGGTCACCGACGGGCCGTTCGTCGAGTCGAAGGAGTTCCTCGGCGGCTACTACCTGGTCGACGTCGCGTCCCGGGAGCGCGCCTGCGAGCTGGCCGCGCAGATCCCGGACGCCGCCATCGAAGGCCTCGGCGTCGAGGTCCGCGGGGTGGAGTTCGCCGACGGTCTCTGAGTCGGCAGAAGAAGGGGGTTTCTCCGGCAAGCGCTGGAGAAACCCCCTTGTTTTCTTGACGTTTCAGTCGGTCTGGTCGTCGAGGTTCGCCTCGGCGGCGTTCTTCTTGATCGACTCGATCCCGTTCAGCGCGGAGGCCTTGGTCTTGTAGCTCTCGCTGCTGGTCGCGATCACTTCGCCGTTGCCGGCCTTCAAGCGGAACCGGAACTCGCCGGACTTGTCCTTGTAGAGCTCGAACTTCCCCGCCATCGGTGTACCTCCATAGAGAGTGGTGTCGCTCCGTCTCGGAGCGTAGCCGTTCCAACCCTCTCCGTGCGGTCAGACACCCGCTACTCGAGTACGCCGCGGATTCCGGCGACCACCAGGTCGATGCCGAGGGCGTAGTACCGATTGCGGGACGACGGGCAGATCAGGGCGCCCGCGGCGGAGGTGATCAGCGGGTACCGCTCCGGCGAGAGCGCGCCTAGGGCGGCCCGCTTCGTCCGGAGCGAGGCCTCGCGGGCCTCGGGGTCGCTCACCTCGCGGGCGATCGGGTCCGTGGTGACCAGCGCGATCAGCGAGCAGATCGACTGCCGGCCGACCTCGGCCGCGTCGTCGACCGAGAATCCGCCCTCGATCAGCAGCTCCAGCGCCCGCTCCGACAGCGCCAGCCCAGGCCCTGCGACCAGGATCCGGGCGAGTGTCAGGTCCGCGAGGCGCGGGTGCGCCCGGAGCGCGGTGACGAACGCCGTCAGCAGACGGTGCAGCTGCGTGTCCCACGGCTCGTCGGTCGGCTCTGGCAGCACGACGTCCGCGAGTAGGCGGTCACCGAGTGCGGCGAGCAGGTCGTCCTTGTCCTTGAAGTGCCGGTACATCGCCATCGGCGTGACGTCGTGCTGCGCGGCCAGCTTCCGGAACGAGACGGCGGCCGGTCCTTCGTCGTCGGCGATGGCCAGCGCGCTGTCCACCACCTTCGCCGGATCCAGGCGTCGAGAGCTCTCCTTGGTGATCACGTTGACAAGTTTACACCGTAGACCTAGTGTCTACTCCGTAAGCTTACGCCGTATACATACGGCGTAGACCTGAGACTTCGAATGAGGTACGGCGATGCGACGCAGTCCTTGGGCCACCCTGGCGGTGCTGGCTCTCGCGCAGTTCATCGTGGTGCTCGACGTGACGATCGTGAACGTCGCGCTGCCCCACATTCAGGCGGACCTGCACTTCTCCGCCGACTCCCTGCAGTGGGTGATCAACGCGTACACCCTGCTCTTCGGCGGCTTCCTGCTGCTCGGCGGGCGGATGGCGGACCTGCTCGGGCCGCGCCGGGTGTTCACCGCGGGCCTGCTGCTCTTCGGGGTCACCTCGCTGGTGGCCGGTCTGTCCAACTCGCCCGAGTTCCTGATCGGGGCGCGGGCGGTCCAGGGCCTCGGCGGGGCGTTGCTGTCGCCGGCGGCGCTGGCGATCCTGACCATGACGTTCGCGCACGGTCGCGAGCGGAACATCGCGATGGGCGTCTGGGGCGGTCTGGCCGGCCTCGGCGGCACGCTCGGTGTGGTCGCGGGCGGCGTGCTGGTCGACAAGCTGAGCTGGCAGTGGGTGTTCTTCGTGAACGTGCCGATCGTGCTCGCGCTGGTCGCACTGATCCCGGTCTTCGTCCCCGACGTACGGCACGCGACGGGCCGCCGTACCTTCGACACGCTCGGCGCGATCCTCGGCACGTCCGGCTTGATGGCGGTCGTGTACGGCGTGGTCCGGTCGGAACCGTCCGGGTGGGGATCGTTCGAGGTGGTCGGCGTACTGACGGCCGGTGTCGTCCTGCTCGCCGCGTTCGTGCTGGTGGAAGCCCGGTCGGCGGCGCCGCTGGTCCCGCTGCGGCTGTTCCGGTCGCGCGCACTGAGTGTCTCGGGCGCTTCGCTGGCGCTGAACGGTGCCGGGTTCCTGTCGATGTTCTTCCTGACCGCGATCTACCTGCAGCAGGTGCGTGGGGACAGTGCGCTCGAGGCGGGCGTGCACTTCCTGCCGATGGGTGGCGCGGCGATCGTCGGCGCGGTGCTCGCGTCGCAGTTGGTGCAGCGGCTCGGCACGCGGACGGTGCAGCTTGCGGGTGCTGTTCTGAGTGTCACGGGGCTGCTGCTTCTCTCGCAGGCCAACGCGACAGGTAACTACAGCTCGGAACTGTTGCCTGGGCTGATCATCTTCGGCTTCGGAATCATCGGGGTCGGCGTCCCCGGTCAGATCAGCGCGGTGTCCGAGGTCCGTCCGGCTGAGGCCGGCGCGGCGTCCGGGGTCGTGAACGCGATGTACCAGGTCGGCGGTGCGCTCGGTCTCGCGATCGTCACGACGCTCTCCATCACCCACACGACCAACGAGCTGACGCACGGAGCGACACAACTCCAGGCGCTGCAGTCCGGGTACGAACGAGGTCTGCTGGCCGCCGCCGTCTTCGCGGTCGCCAACGTTTTCCTCACCCTGGCGACGCCGCAGCTGCAGCCCACCTCGGAACAGCTCACCGAGGCCACCGCCGCCGCATAAGTTGCCTGAGGCAATGTCCGGCCGGTCTAAGGTGATCGCCATGCGCCCACTGAGCTGGCCGGACTGCCGCAACGTCAGAGACCTCGGGGGACTACAAACAGCCAGCGGCGAACTGCAGGCGGGGCGGTTGATCCGCAGCGACAACCTGGACCAGCTCAGCCCCGCAGGCATCGCTGCGGTCGAGGCCTGCGGGATCAGCCGGTTCGTGGATCTGCGCAGCGTCTGGGAGTGCGAGACGTTCCCATCCCCGTACACCGCCGACCCGCGCGTGCGAAACGTCCCACTCTGGGACCCCTCCGACCCGGACGTGTCGGACCTGGACCTCTTCGAGATGTACCGCATCCTCGTGGACGACTACGCCGGCCGCGTGACGGCAGCTGTCGTGGCGATCGCGGAGGCTCCACCCGGCTGCGTCGTCGTGAACTGCCACGCAGGCAAGGACCGCACCGGTGTCGTCATCGCCCTGACCCTCGACCTACTCGGCGTACCAACCGAAACAGTTGCCGCCGACTACGAAGCATCCGGCGCCGACGCCGACACCATGCTCCGACTCCTCACCCACCTCCACACCACCCACGACACCACCACGAAGTACCTCCTGAACTCCGGGGCAACCACTACGAATCTCGACGATTTGGTTGCCCGCCTCACCGGGTGATTCCCCGGGCGATCCCCGATGTCTGTCTTCGAGCCGCAGGAAAGGGTGAGGGCATCGGGACAGACAAGAGGAGATCGGGATGTTGGGTCAGGGGTTTGTGGCGTTGACGGCGGCGGTGGCGAGTTTGGTACCGGGGACGGGGGTTGCTTCTGCGGGGGAGATGCAGAAGGGGCTGGACGGCGTGGTGGCAATCGGGACGCTGGCCGAGGTGCGGGACGGTGGGGCGGTGTGGCGCGGTAGTAGTGGGGTCGCGGAGTTGGGGAGTTCGCGGAAGGTGCCGGTCGCGGGGCGGTTCCGGGCGGGGAGTATTACGAAGACGTTTGTTGCCACCGTCGTACTGCAGCTCGTTGCCGAGGGGCGGATCCGGCTCGATGACTCGGTGGAGCACTGGCTGCCGGGTGTGGTGCCGAACGGCGAGAACATCACGGTGCGCGAATTGCTCAACCACACCAGCGGTTTGTTCGACTACAAGAACACGCTGCCGATGCCGCCGAGCGCCGAGTTCTACGCGAACCGGTACCGCACCTGGACCGCGGCCGAGCAGATCCAGCGCGCCGTCGCGAACCCGCCGGTGTTCGACACGCCGGGATCGCAGTACGACTACTCCAACACGAACTACCTCGTGATCGGCGAGATCATCAAGAAGGCGACCGGCCACACGTACTCCGAGGAGATCGAGCGCCGCCTGATCCGCCCCCTCGGTCTGCACGGTACGACGATGCCCGGTACGTCGACGTACCTGCGAGGACCGCATCCGCACGGCTACGTGCCGAAGGACGGCGGGCTGATCGACTTCACCGAGATGAACCCGACGCTGTTCGGCGCGGGCGGAGACATCATCTCCACGACGCAGGACCTGAACCGGTTCTTCGCCGCGCTGCTCGGTGGTCACCTGCTGCCCGCGCGACTGCTGGACGCGATGAAGACGCCGGGCACCGAGGACGGGACGTACGGGCTGGGCCTGTCGTGGCACGACACCAAGTGCGGGGTCCGGGTCTACGGCAACGATGGCGACGCGCTGGCGTACCAGGCCTACTCGTTCGCCACCGAGGACACCCGGCGGCAGGTGACGATCGCCGTGACGCCGGACTTCAAGACCAACCCCGACAAGTCGGTCGACGCGTTCGTCGACCAGGCGATCTGCCGATGACCTCTTGCTGCCACAGAATGTGAGATTGTCCGGCAATCGGTTTGGTCCAGGGCCGAAACGGCGACACTGGTATGGATGTCTTGATGCCATCTCCCGAAGGGGTCCGGGACCTTGGAACTCGCCATGCTCGGTACCGAAGACTGGCCGATCGCCAGGGAGGTCCGCCTCCGGGCGCTGAAGGACTCCCCGTCGGCGTACATGTCGGAGTACGAGGACGAAGTCATCGTCGGAGAGGACGGCTGGCGGGAGCGGTTCACCCGGATGCGATGGGTCGTCGCCCGCCACGAGAGCCGGATCGTCGGGCTCGCGAGCTCGGTCCGGGTCGCGGGACGGCCGGCGGACGAACGGCACATCGAGTCGGTGTGGGTCGACCCGCGGTACCGCCGTACAGGCGTGCTGCGGGCGATCCTCCGGCAGCTCGCGGCGGCCGATCCGGACGTCACCGAATGGAGGGTCTGGGTGCTGGACACGAACACGGTCGCACAAGAGGTGTACGACCGGCTCGGTTTCTGCCCGACCGGTGAGCGGCAGCCGCTCAGGGACGGCACCGGACGCCGCGAGATCCGGCTACGCGCCAGCCGTCCCCGACACGCCGGCCAGTTGGCCGTACCCACAGGAGAACCAGGACGTTAGCTGCAGCTCGGCCAGCGCGTCCTGCTCGCTCAGCCCGGACGGGAAACGACGCAACATCTGCTGCCACCGCACCTCGTCCTCGTGCCACTTCTCGATGAAGTCGACACACAGGTCCGGGGAGATGCCGGTCGCCTGGGTCTCCGCGCTCCGCAGCGAGTTGCAGGCGTTCAGCATGTCCAGGTAGTTCGTCGGGCTCGCCGACACCTCGGCCTGCTGGAGTGCCTTGTACGTCGTCTGGATCGTGTCGAGCCGCTGCTCGAGGAAGGTCCGCCAGTGGCTCTTCCGAGTCACCGCCGCAAGCTGGTCCTTGAAGCTCCAGTTCGGCGTCGCCTCCAGCAGCGCGTACAGCCCTTCGGCCAGGATGTCGCCGAACTCCTCGCGTTCCGCACGTCCGGGATCCGCGAACGGCTCGTACGCCTCCTGCCGGACCACACCGATCTTCGGCAGCGTACGGCTGGCGGCCTGGCGCGCGAAGAAGAACCAGTCCTCGTTGTAGATGTCGGCGAAGAACGACAGGTCCGGGTGGTTCAGATTCACGCCGAGGGCCGCACCGCTGACGAAGATGTCCTGCTGGAAACCGGCGAGGCGTCGTGCGTGGCAGACCACCGAGTTGTCCGGAAAGTACTGACTGACCATCGACGCGACCGGATACCTGTCGAGGTACTCGCTCAGCCGGTCGACGTCGCGCGGGTTGAACTGGCTGATGTCGTCGTCGACGAACAAGATCTTGTTCCAGCCCCGCAGCCGGCCGAGCAGCAGGCCGATGTTGCGCTTCACGCTCAGGTCACTCGACCGGTCCGCCGAGGCCTCGGCGAACTCCGGTCCGGACGTCAACGGTGCGGTGCACGGCGGCCGGTAGTTCTCGGGCACCTCGATGATGAGTGCCTGGGCGCCGAAGTTCTTCAGGCTTTCGACGCGCTCGCGGACCAGGTCGGTCTTGGCCTGGCGGCTGCACAGGATGACGAGCGGTACGGACAGCTGGATGGACAGCGAGATGACGTTCTGCAAGGCGGAGGCCTGCCGCGCGGCGGGGACGACGATCGCGTCCACCCGGGTGCGTGCCTTCGGGGAGACCTTGACCTTGGAGACATCGTGCAGCAGCGCTGAGTGGGATTGGCCGTGCGTGATGCGCCGGCTCATTCGTCCTCCTCGTCGGGAGACCATTCGTAAAGACGGTTCTCCGAGATTTCCATGTCAGGAGTGACGGCCTCGCCGTTGACGACAGGGATCCTGAGGAGCAGTCCGAAGGTGCCGTTCGGGAACCGGCTGGCCAGATAGGCCTCGTTGCGTTCGCGCACGGCATCGTCGGTCAGCGCCCGGACCGCTCCCAGCACGCCGCGGCTGTAGACGCCGCTGCAGATGGTGATGGTGCGGCTCCGGTTGAACGGGTTCCGCAACCGGGCGAGCAGCGCGACGTCCTCGACGAGCTCCCGCGGGGTCCGGCCGTCCCAGGCGTCCTGCGCCTGGATCTCCTCGAGCTTCGCCTTCGACGGGGCCTCGTCGGGCTTGACGGCCTCGAGCTCCTCCCAGACCGGGCGGTACTCCCGGCCGTCGCGGGAGCGGAAGATCTCGCCGTCGGCGACGTCCTTGACCGTCAGCTGCTTGATCGGCAGCTCGTTCAGGACGCGCAGCAGCCGACCCGTGAGTTGGTTCCAGGCGGTGCCGCCGAGCACGACCAGGTGGCCGGACAGATGGTCCGCGCTCACCTCGGACGGCAGTCGGTGCCGGACGCGGAGCTCCGGGTTGGAGGCGCGCACGTGACCCCACATCTCGATCAGGGCGTCGAGGTCGGCGTACTTGTAGAGGCGGGTGTGGTTCGGGTTGTTCTCGTCCGCCAGCGGCGAACGTCCGTCTTCGGGGGCCTCGGGGCAGATGATCGTGATCCGCCCGGACTCGAAGTCGAAGGTGTACGAGCCGTTGCTCGACGGGGAATCGGTCTGCTGGTGGCGGACGTCGTCCCGGAGGGTGACCAGCTCGCGGTGCAGCTTGGTGAAGAGCTCCCGCTCGGACCCGGTGAGGTCCTGTTCACGGGGCAGCCGCTCGGGCATCGAGGGCTTGGAGAACAGCAGTGCGTACGACCGCAGCCGCTCTTCCGGTGGCAGTTTCGGGTTGGACTGCGACTCCCAGGAGCTGATCGTGGCGACGGCGACCCGGGTGTCCGCACTGAGTGCGCGCGACACGTCCTTCTGGGTCAGTCGCTGCGACTCCCGGAGCTCACGGAGCCTCCTGGCGAGTCGAACGGCCTCTGGTGAAGGGGCCACTGTTCACTCCCGAAAGGTGGTCAGTCGACCGCGTCGATCACGGATTCGCCGATCGTACACCTAATCTACCCAACTCTACCGACCCGGGCTGTACTTGGACAGCCGCAGATCCTGCACGTGTCGCCAGTCGGAGATCGGTCAACTCACTGCGATTTTGGGGTGACTCACGGTCGAAATGATACTGGGCGTTGACCTGCAGTACACCTCGTTCTACTTTTGATACCGGGATTAGCTGTAATCCACTGAAGTTCACTGAAGCCGTCCGCGGCGTGGCGACGGGAGATTTTCCGAGGACCCATCACCAGCGGAACCAGGTGCCCCATGGATGGATCAGCCGCCGTACCGACGATCGCCACCGGCGATGTCGAGGCGATCCGGGCATTGGAGGCGGGGAACTGGCGGACCGCGCTGCGACTGCTCGGCGAGGGTCGGGTGGGTGACCCGTACGTCGGGGCGAATCTGCGGACCGTCGCGCGGGCGATGGCGTTCCGGGCTGCGGGGGAACACGGCCAGGCCTGGGAGACGCTCGGGATCGCGGCGGCGGGAATCGCGCGGCGGCAGCCCGGGCTGCCAGTCCTTCCGGCCGCGGCGGACGGTGTCACCCGGCTCGCGCTGCCGCCGGCGCACGCGGGGGCGGCGTACCGGACGGTCCGGCTGATCTGGCGTGAGCAGAGCGAGCTCAGCAGGCTGCGTCGCTTGGCCGCCGATCGGCCCAGCGGGATGCCGCCGGACCGGCACATCCTGGTGCTGGCCTTCGTCGAGTACCTCACGTGGCTGGAGCTCGACCTCGAGACCGGTCTGACCGAACTCGCGGACGACGAGGAGCTCGCCGGGCCGCAGGTGTTCGAGTTGCGGGACCGGCGGCGGGAAGGGTTCCTGCGCAGCGCGACCGAGCTCCGGCAGCTCGCTCTGCCGCGCGCCGGCACGATGACGAAGACAGTCTGGAGCCGAGCCGGCGGGTACCACGGCCTTCGCCGGCTAGCACTCCTCGAACTGGCGCGACGCTCCGCCCCACCCTGGACCGACACCCCCGCACCAACCACCTGCCCAAGCCGAACCGGCGCCCGGATGGCGCGAACCCTGGCCAGCTCCGCAGCCTGACGCGTCCGCTCCGCCGCCCTCGCCACCTCCACCCCACGGCTTGGCCACCTCCTGCACTTCGCCGAGCGAAGTGAGGCGTTCTTGGTTTACGTGCTCTTTACCAGCGACTGCTGTGGTCTTAACCTTTGGTGACCGTCTCCATCCGATGGCGCGCTGTTCGAGATCGTTGGCCTCGACAACGACCTCGAGCGCCGACCGGCCGCGCGTGAAGGAGGGTCCGACCTGATGATCGCCCTTCTGACAACGCCCTCCGTACGTCTCACGAGTCCAACCCCCGCAGATCTGGTGCGGACCGTCGACCTGGCCCCCGGGGTCACCGCCGAGATCGACCTGGCCGATCCCTCGCGCTGGCATGCGGTCGAGGTACGCCGCTGGGCCGAGGCAGACCGGGATCTCCTGGAGACGATCCTCGGCGCAATCGCGGTACCCGAGATCGATCGCCTGTTGGCGACGGGCGTGGCGACGAGCGACGTACCCGTCGATTGTGCCGGAGCGGGTGCGTGGCTGCGGCTCGCGGTCGTCGATGCGCTGGACTGGTGGTTGCAGGTACCGCTGCGCCAGGGCCTGCTGGATGCCGAGCGTGCGGTCGTCCGCGCACAGGCCGCGAGCCCACTGGCGGCCGGCGAACTCCGACGTACCCTCGTCGACCGCGCACTCGTCCTCGCCCGCCGATCGGCCGGTGAGGTGACGTCCGTTCTGAACGACTTGACCGACTCCGCGACATCGTTGCCTAGGGCCCTTTTCGCGGGGTTGTCCCGGTTGACCGCCGGGTACGCCGCGTTGGCTCGGGAGGTGGATGGGCCGGACACCACGCTGGCTGCTGTTCAGACCGCATGGGGGAATCTCCGGGCCGCGGTACCTGTCGGTGGTTTCAAGGTTCCTGCTCGTTCGCCGATCGCGTTGCCTGATCAGAGCGGGGTGGACCCTCGGCAGTTGCGGGCGCGGATCGCGGCTTCCGACGTACGGCTGGTTGCGGCACGAGGAGCGGCGGTGCGGGTGGTTGTCCCGGCGTACGCGTCGATGCCTTCGCCTGTCGTTGCGGATCGGTTGCTGGTACGGCTCGTCGATCGTCGCTCGGGCGAGGCACAGGATCCGGTGCTGCTGACGCTCCGCTCCGATGCCGAGGAGCCTGTATTTACAGAGGTTGTGCCGCTGCGTGGTGCTTCTGTCGAGCATCTGCGGGCTGATGTCTTCGACGCTGACAGCGGTACGGCGCCTGCTCGGTCGGACAGCGAACTGCTCCGGCTGCGGCGGGCTCAACTGGTGCTGAGCGAGTGGCGGCGGGCTGTCGCCGAGTCGCGGCTCGCGCGCAGCAGCCGGCCACGCAAGCAACGCCTCATTCACCTCATCCAAGCGTTCAGCCCAAGCGCGGAGCCACTCTTCTCGGGCGGGCCCGCTCCGGCGGACATCGAGCAATTCCTCGAGGGCACCGGCACACATCCATGGTTCACCAGTACAACCGGGGCCGGCTCGCTCCTGACCGCGGAACTGGCCGTCCGCTAGCTGGTGCCGCCGCGGCACCAATGTTCGCCCTGTGTGCACAGGTCATCGCGTAATGGAACACGCGCCGACCGTCCACCCGAGGAGCGAGCATGACCATCGTCTCTCGAGCCACCCGCACGCGTGAGGGGTACGGCGCTCGTCGTGCCGCCCGGGCCACTCGCCACGGTGCGGACCTCGCCGCGGGCCGGGGGCCAACTCGCAGTACCGCCACCACCGCCCGTCGCGCGCCCACTCGCCGCAGGGCCGGCACCACCGGCCGATACCTGACTCCAGTTTTACTCAGTCGCCCCGGGACCCGAGCGCCGGCTCGGCGGCCGTTCATCCTGTGGTTCCTGATGGCGGCTGACCTGGCGACCGTGATCTGGATGTACACGCTAGGTGCGTGGCTGGATCACGCCTCGAAGTTCACCGCCACCGCGACCTTGGGCGGACACCATTACCTCGTGCTCGCGGTCGCAGCGGTCGCCTTCACAACACTTGCGACCGTGGCGATCCTGAGCGATGGCTTCACCCACATGACCCCACGCCTGACCGTCATGAAGAACCTCGCGTGCGTCGTGTCCGTCGTTGCGCTCACGGGCCTCGTGGCACTCCTCCTGGCCACACTCCTCAGCCGCCTCCTCTTCGGCGCCTTCCGCCCCTGACCGTCAGTGGGCTTGCGCGACAGCGACCGCGGCGGCGATTGCAGCCGCGGTCTGTTGTGGTGCCTCGTCAGGGAGGAGGAACACTGAGCCGGGGATCGTCACCAAGGTGACGTTGGGCGCCGCCTCGAGAGTGGCGCGCTCGGCGTCTGTGAGCCCACCGTCCCCCTTCTCGGCGTGGACTACCCACACCGGGCTGCCACACGCGGCCAGTAGACCTGCGTAGTCCCGGTCGAGAGCGATGTAGTCGAGGTACGTGCTGGAGGTCCGCACCGAATCACCGGCTCGGTTCTGCTTGAGGTCCTCGATGAGGTCTCGCTTGTGCGGATCGGGCGTTTTGGCTGACCGGGCCATCAGCGGCATACCCTTCATCAGGAGGGCCATCGGCCAGTGACCGACTTTTTCCGAGGTCCGCACGGCGGCCCGGAAGATCCAGGCATCGTCCTCGGTCGACAGGCTGATCCCGAGGAGCACGACCGGCCCGTGGAAGTGGCCGGAAAGCAGCATCTCCAGCGCAACCGTCGCACCGTGGGAGAAGCCAACGACCACGTCGGAGCCGAGCTCCTTCGCCAGCTCCCCGGCCCGGCGCGCCAAGGCCGGGATGGACACGTCGTCGCCTGCCATCGGGGCACCCGCCATCCCCGGCAGCGTCGTCGCCACCAGCCGAACGCCGGCCAGCGCTTCCTCAGCCATCACCAGATCGAACGACCGCGCCGCATTGGCCCCACCCGGCAACAGCAGAACCGACCGCTCCGCATCCACAGGTCCCGCACTCAGAAGCTCCCAGGCCTTCCGCATCACTACCGCCCCCAAACAACAAGTCCCTCTCCCCACGGTACGACTCAACGCCTTCTAAGGAGAGGGAGCTACGTTCGAACTGTGGATGGCTGGAGGGGCGTGTCGCTGCTCGGTGGCTGGTTCCCGGTGACGATCGAGGTCGTCGCGGTCACTGTGCTGCTGCTTGCGGTGGGGTGGCGGGACCAGCGGTGGCGGTGGCGGGTGCTGCCGGTGGTCGTCGTTGCCGCGGTGCTCCTGGCGATGCTGGCGGCGTACCCGGGCGCGCGGGCGACTCGGCAGGTGGATCCGGTGCCGTTCGCGGTGTGGTTCTGGCTCGGCGCGACAGCGGCCGCGTTGCTCGTACTGGTGGCTGGGTGGCGCAGCGCGCGATGGTGGAGGCGCGGTACGGCGCTGCTCGCCGCGGCGCTCGCCGCTTTCGTCTGCGCCAACGGGATCAACCAGTTCGTCGGCTACTACCCCACGCTCGGGTCCGCGATCAACGATTGGACCCACACCCCGCTGCCGGGCCAGACCTCGCTCCCGAGCGCAATGCACGCTGCTGGAGCCGCGAACATCCCAACGGCGGGGAAGCTCGTCGCGGTGACCATCCCAGCGACGTACAGCCACTTCGGCCATCGGCAGGAGTTGGTGTACTTACCGCCGATCTGGTTCGTCGGTCATCGCCGTCCGGTCCTGCCGGTCGTCGAGATGATCGGCGGCCAGCGCGGTGGCCCGGGCGACTGGGTGCGCCTCGCCAACGCCGTACAGACGTCCGACAGTTACGCGCGGCTCCACGGTGGCTACGCGCCGATCCTCGTCTTCGCCGATGCGACCCGTCGATTCAGCAACGACACCGAGTGCGTGAACGGCCCGCGGGGGAACGCCGCCGATCACCTGGCATTCGACATCCCCAAGTACGTGGAGAAGACCTTCGGCGCTTCCCGCAACCCGCGGCAGTGGGCGATAGCCGGGTTCTCGATGGGCGGCACGTGCTCGATCGACCTGGTCGTCAAGTATCCGAACGTGTTCAACCACTTCGTCGACATCTCCGGCGACCTCGCGCCGTACACGGGCACTCGCGCGCAGACCTTGCAGGATCTGTACGGCGGGAGCATCGCCGCCCGCAATGCCAACGAGGCGCTCCCCGTCATGCGTGCACACGGCCGCTACACAAACGTCAGCGGCCTGTTCCTCACCAGCGCCGACGAACCGCGCCACCAGTCGGAGGCACGGCAACTCTCCAAGGCGGCGGCGAAGGTCGGCATCTGGTCCCGCGTCGACGTCAGCCCCGGCACCCACACCTGGCAGTTCGCCGCCCCCGCCTTCGCCTCCGCCTACCCCTGGTTAGTCACCGAACTCACAAGCCGGACAACCCCACGCACCCAGCCCTGAATCTGCGGTAGCGACTGCGGAATGTGCGTGGGAAGAAAAAATTGCTCCCCAGCTGACGCGGAGAGGGTTTGTGGTGGTCAGGGGCGGTCTCGAACCGCCGACCTTCCGCTTTTCAGTTCGACAGCAAGGTGAGAACCGTCGCCTAGCGGGTCGCTCCGTCAGCCGACCCAGGTCACGTCGAAGATCCGGATCTGCTCGCGATCGTCGTCGACGTAGAAGGACAGCAGCCCGAGGCCACCGAAGGTGCATTGCCGAAAGCTCGGCTCATCTCGATCGAGGGTTTGGGTCTCCCACGGCGCACCGACCAGCTTGCTGACACGTTCGACCAAAGCATCGAATGCCGATGAAGGCAGTCCTTGCAGCTGGGCCAATGCGGATGCGTGAAACTCCACGCGGTAGCTCACCGCCGATCGGACCAGCCCGGTATCGCTTGCTCTGCCGGCACGAACTCGTCAGCTCGATCCTCGCGGGTCGCTTGCAATGCCTGATCGAAGCTCGGATCGGAGTACGCGACCGCCCGCAGGCGCCAGAGGTGCAACACGTCCCGCAGCTGCTGGAAGCGCCACACCTCGTGGGCAGCGTCTAGAGCGCCGTGGTACTCGCTGAGGAACTGCTCATGCCACTTCTCCGGCAAGAGGCGGAGGATCTCGCTGGGGTCGTCCGGCGAGCTCTGCATCGGCTGAGCAGTCATGTCACCAGATTACTCTGAGCAGACCCTCCGCGTATCAAAGCTATCCACACCCACCGAACTGACCGGCGGTCCTGGCGAAAGCGGTCACGGTCGATCACCCACACGACGTGTGGTGGCGATTCCCAAAGCGAGGTCACAGGGGTGGTCAGGGGCGGTCTCGAACCGCCGACCTTCCGCTTTTCAGGCGCGCACATAACCGCAGGTCAGGTGGACCCTGACCGCGATCCGTGCAACTTGTGTGCAACATCCCACGTCTGACCGCCACTATCGCTTCAGGGCTGCATACGCGGCCCGAGTCCTCTTGAGGCACATGGCGATCGTCAGAACGAGATGCGCAGAACTCGCCACGATCGCGGCCGTCCACCAGCGATCGAGTGGCGGCGAATTACCGTCCGCGTCGGGTGTTGTCGAGATGCCGGCGGCCAGTGCGATCACAGTGGTTCCGAGTCCTGCCACCACCGCATAGAGCACGTTCGAGAACAGCTCATCTAGTAGCGCCAGCACGTGCTCTCGCCGGACCTGCTCTCGGTCCGCGCCGACCTGAATCCTGAGTTGAAAAACGAAGATCACGAGCGCGAATAACAGGCCGGTGAGGATCGAGACGCCCTGGATCAAGTCGCCAGCAGACGGCATCCGGAGGCCAAAGGCGCAGCAGAGAACGCCCAAGACTGCCGGGATGCCGAGAGCTGTAGCGAAGTCCCGCCGACGCGGCTTGCCAGTCCGGACGTCCGTCAGGGTCCGGTAATGCTCCGTCACGACTGGCATCAGCGAGAGCTTGCTGGTCATTCGTCTGGCACCTCCAGCCGAGCGGCAAGCTGGTCCGCTGACCAGTGACCGCTGTCCCACTGAGTTTGCCAGGTGGCTCCGACGTTTTTGAACAGCTCCGGAGCGATCTGGAGGCACTCTCGCAGTACGTCAGGTGCCTCGGGTGGGACGTCTTCGGCCTCGGCGATCACGAGTGCGTAGCGCGGCGTCTTCTCCTTGTCGATAACGAAGGTCTTGGTGCGCCCCTCTGCCGACACCTGGACTTCAACCTCGTCGGGCTCCTGCCCATCGGCAAAGCTGAGGAGGCTGCCGGGCTTGATCTTCTTAGTGCGAAGCCCTTCGAACAGGGCCATGGGCAGTTGGCTGCCCTTCTCTGCGCGGAGCCTCTGCTCCAGTCGGCCGACAACCTTCGGCACTCCGACGTCGGCGATATCCGAACTCCAGCCGTATTGCTTCACGATTCCGGTGATGCTGTTGAGCTTCGCACCTTCAAGCCAGGCGTCGGACTCTACGACGGATTCTGACTCTAGGATGTGGTCCGGATACTTCTTTCGGAACGATCGCACGAAGACTTCCGGCAGCTTTCGAGCCGGTGTTTCCCGACCGATCCGTTCGATGAACATCAGGGCGTGCAATTCCCCCTTCGGCACCAGCAGAACGAGTCGTGCACGACTTGTCGCTGCCATGTTGCGGTTCCTCTTGTGCTCGACCTTGTGGTCATCGACGTTCCACGTGAGACCTTCTGCGCCGAAGTTTCCGCCGTCGACCTCGACCAGGATCGTCCGGCCCGCTGGGACCACGCTGCTCACAGCGGTGTAGACCTCGCTTGTCCGGTCCACGAGCTGATCCGGGTGCGCGCCCGCGAGCATCCCGAAAAAGAGCATCAGCAAATCACTCTGTGGGTCGCCCGGTTTGAACGCCGACACGTCGAGCAAGTCATCGGGCTTCCTCCGAGGATGCACCGAAAGCTTGGTCACAAATACTGAATGCCGTGGCATGATCTTCCTCCCCCTCGTCACGCCGTGTGCCCGGCATGGTACGGGAAGTCGAATGCTGGGCAAAGTGTCGGCAATCCGGGTTACGGCTTGATCTTGATCGTGCGAGGTAGCTGAACGGAGGATCCGCTGGATGCGATGTCGCTCAGTGCCTTGGCAACCTCGCGGTCTCGTCCATCGACCGCATGGATATATCGCTGGGCGGCGGCCCGGGGTCGAGTGGCCGGCGCGTTTCATCAGATCGGCGGTGTTGGCGCCGGATGCCGCAGCCATGCTCTGGCCGGTGTGGCGCAGGTCATGGAACGTGATCTCGACCCCGACCTTCTTCCGTGCCCGAACAAACGCCTATAGACCGCATTGCCCCGCATGCGCTGTCCGTCCCGACCGACGAAGAAGAACTCGGGTCCGGCGAAGTCCTGCGCATGGCTGACCAAGAACGGCCAGACGTGAGGCGGGATCGACACCTCTCGTTTGCCGGCCTCCGTCTTCGGGTCCTTCTCGAACTTGCGCGGGGATTCGAGCAGTTCACCCCAGTTCTTGCGGACCCACACTTCTTGCCGAACGAGATCCACATCGACAGTGCGAAGGGCACAGATTTCGCCACGTCGCAGCGTGCACCAAGCCGCCACCGCGACCGCCGCTCGATAGCGCGGCGTGATGACTGTCATCAGCTGGGCAACCTGCTCCAGTGTTGCGATCGGTCGTTCGGTTGCCTTGTCAGCGCCGGCACCGGGGATCTGACACGGATTCTTGACGATTGCCTCGTCGCGCACGGCGGCATTCATCACGGCGCGCAGGAACCGGTAGGACTGTGCGATCGAGGTCCGCCCACCTGTGCCGCGTCGCGCTTTGGAGTACCACTTCCGTACGACTGGCGGGGTGATGGCCCGAAGCGGCAGGTCCAGCAACTCAGTCATGTGCAAACGCATGTTCCGGCGACAAGTCTCCTCCCACCGTTCGCCCACCTCCTCGTTCTCGACTCGAACCACCTCTTGACCGCCGCCCGCATGCGGCAGGTGTCTCGGAGCGCACCCGGACGACCGATGAGCCGCAACGAACTCGCCCGCCGGGTAGTCGAGCTGCTGTACTCCGTGAACGCCAAGCGGTACCCGATCACAGGCCACTACATCGCCAAGCTAGAACGCGGCGCGGTGTGGTGGCCCTGTCAGGAGTATCGCGCAGCCCTCTGCCTGATCCTCGGTGTCAGCAGCGATGTCGAGCTAGGATTTCATCCCCCGAGACGCCAATCCGCCAAGGCCCTGTAGAGCGCGGCATCTGGCCACTCCTCAATGAAGCGGTCATCTCTGAGGGGCGGCGAGGTTCACTGGAGAGCTGAGATGGAACAGATGATGGTGGCCTTAACAGCCGGACAGTCGCCGGCGCTGGGGAACATCTGGCGGATCACCACGAAGGAGACCGATTTCTACCTGGACCCGCTTGGTGACGCTGGCGCCGTTCACCTATCCGTCCATGGTCCAAACGACCTCTTCGAGGAGCACCGCTTCCACATCAAGATCGACCGTAGGGCGGTTGCTGCGTCGGAGGACCAGTTCGTGGCGCACTCAATCCCTCGCAAGGGCTTTGCGTTCGACGGTCAGCAGGTTGCGGCCGATGCCTTTCGCGTCGCTCGTATTCGCTGGACGTGGCACCTACAGCGGCCGCGCTTCCGGTCGGCGGCTATCTCTGGTCCAGCTCCCGACCTCGCAGAACATCAGTCGGGCAGGCGGCTATCGACTATCTTGAAGCCGAATAGTGCCTGGGACATCGACCTTGTCGTCTCCTACGGCAACCCGTACTGGCCGGCGAATCTAGGTGAGCCGTCTACGGGTGACCCCCGTCTCGGGCCACTCCGCAATGGTGCGGGGCACTGGCTGACTGCGACTTCTCACCACCGGTCTCAAGCGGTGGTCCCTGCACCCGATCAGCTGGGTCCGCGTCTTCCCAGTCCAGACGAGCAGCCGAATCGTATTCTGTGCGGTGGACCCGGACCCGCTGGAGCTGCCGACATGTACTGGTGGGTCGAGACCATCACGTCGCGCGAGCTCATCCAAGCGAGCCGGGACATGGCGCAGTAATCACCGCACCAAACACGCTGGACGTGCGGCTGTAATCCGCAAACGTGTTCGTGCCTCACGTTCGGCAACTGGTCCGCGACGAATTCGAAGCCCGGCAACGGCGGGCGGAGTGTGCCGACGCGCGAACATGTCGTTTTCGGGGTGTAGGAGTCGATCGCTACCTGTCAGGATTGGCCTGGTGAGCACTCGATGGGATGAAACATGGCACCGACTCCTCGAGTGGACCTCGGGACAAGCACCAGCTGAACGTCTCGCGGTCCAGATTCTGCTGGCCGAAGGGTTCGAGCGTGTCGACCCGAGCCATCCGCTCGGAGGAAGAGACGGTGGTAAGGACGCTGTCTGCATTCGCGACGGTGTGCGCCACATCGCGGGATTCTACTTTCCGCGGAGACAGCAGCCATTCGCCGAGATCAAATCGAAGTTCGCCTCCGACCTTGAGTCTGCTCGGGAGCGCAACGACGCTGAAGCATTCGTGTTCGTCACGAACCAGGAATTGCGGCTCGCGGAGCGCGAGATCCTCAAGGCCTTATGGCCGGACCACGTGTCTCTATATCACCTCGAAAGTGTGACCAGTATTCTTGATCAGCCAAAATTCGCCCGCATCCGTGCTCAGTTCCTCAACATTGACGAGGAGCCGAGTGGCAGGGGCGGCGACGGCGGGAGCGGCACCATCCTTGGAAACCGCGGAACGATCATCGGAGGCAATGCGGGACGCGGCGGGACGGGCGGCAGCGGTGGCCATGGCGGCAGCGGAACGATCGTCGGTGACGACGGCCTAGTCATCGGTGGCGGTGGCGGCGACACCGGTAGTGAAGACGGTCGCGGAGGTCGCGGAGCACGGGGGCCGACGGAGCGGTACGGGTTTGAGAGCTGGAAGTGGGGATTCGGCCGTGGGGGACGAGGTCCAGATGCCCCCGAGTACACCCGCAGATTGGAGATCCTGACCCAGATCCGGCAGGAGTACCTGGATAAGTTCGCCGACGACGCGCCTTACATCCAGGCCGGCATCGACGCGGTCCCGGTCGCGTGGGTGAACCAGCGCCTCGACGAGCTAGGCGAAGGGTGGCACGTCGTCTGGGGCGAGGAAGGATACGTACTTCCGCCGCTACCACGATGAGCGTCTTCGGTTGGCGGCGACCCGTGCTTTCGACTGTTGCGCATCATCTCAGCGGAGAACACCGTCCGACGTGTCCGATCTGCCGGGTTGACCTCTTATGGATCAAGGGCGCGCCTTCGGCGCGCCTCACGCGCGGGTGGGCGAGCCCATGCGGCCTGCCGGCCGAACCTCGCCCACCCCGCGCGGAGACGGCCAAGATTCGCCTTTCCAAGAACGTCGGCATCGGCTTGGTGCTGGCGATCGACCGTGGGTAGCCCCGTCCCCCTGCCGCCCGATCGTACGGTCAGTCCGGCACGCGTCAAGAGCGCTACGCGTCCCTACGGGATCGGCAAGCCGACTCTTGACCCGCACCGCGCTGACCTGGTTTGGCAGCTATCAGGGGGACGGGGCAGGTGTGGCGACGAACTCAGGCGGGCCCTGAGGGCAGCGCCGTCAACCGTAGGTACGGGCGCATATGAGGATCGGCGAACTGGTAGACATACCGGTTCCGCGTACCTTTCCGCTTCAGAACTGCACCGTAGTTCTCGTCCAGGAGAGCACCAAGAGCTGAGTGAAGGAACTGGTACGCGTCACGCTTCCCGTGCTCCGCCTCCCAGGCGGCGATGATGTCGGCGCTACGCCACTCGCGCTTGTCAGATTGCGCGAGAATCTTCAAGAGAGCCTTCCGCGGTTGGACCTCGCCACCCGCCTCGAACGCCTTGTCGACCTTCTCCGAGTAAGTGCGGTCAATCGCCTGCACCGCCCGCTTCAGCGCGGGTTCAACCTCGTCGGGACCAATGCCGCCGACCCCACGCCGAGCCCAGCGGCTGAGGTGCAGACCGAGGAGATGGGCGAAGAATGGGAATCCATCGCTGTAGAACACCAGTTCGTCCAACACGGCAGGCGGGACTGGGACGTCCAAGAGCCGAAAGCCTCGGGCGAGAACCTCCCGAATCTCCTCGTCTGGCATCCGGGGTACGCCGACCTCTGTTACACGTCGTCTAAATGACCCGGAGCCGCCGATGAGGGAAGGAGCATCTTCAGCGATACCGATGACAACCATCTTGGCGTCACCCGTTGAGGCCGCTCGGTCGGACAGGAACTCCATCGTCTGCGCGACGAGATGCCGCGCGGCTTCGGACGTGATGTTCTGGAAGTTGTCTAGCGCGACGATCCGGGTCTTCGTCCTGACCATCGCCTCAAGCAGTACGTCGAGCATCGGCTTCTCGACGACCTCGAATTCGTGCGCTTGGTCGGCCTTACCGGTCAGCTTGCCCTTGATTGTCACGAGCAGTTTGACGGTCCCGCTGGCCTCGACCTCAGCCTGCACACCCTTGGAGTGTGTGCGCTTGATCTCCTTGACCTCGACGAGCTTGCGGATCGCATCCTCGATCAGGTCGTCGTAAGACTTCGATGAGAGGCATTCGACGGTCACCATCGCCATCTGCTCGTCCTCGGACGCGTACCGCAGGAGAGAGGACTTGCCGACGCCGGTGTCTCCGTAGACGATCACCTGACCGCCTGTCTCCCGGAGTGCGTCTCGCAGGTTGTCCTGGAGCCCAGGGTTCCCGTCGAGGTCACTCTCGTTCCGGCGCTCGAACATCTCCCGCGACACGATCGTCTTGGGGGTGAACACGTCCTCTGGTGCGCGCTGTGCCATACCCGCGTCCTTACCTACCTGAAGCACCAATAACGGATCTCCAGCAGTTCGCCTGGAGGCCGACCCATGCTAGCTCGCCCCGCACCAGCTGGACGTGCATGTGGGCGTGCAACATCCGTGCAACTACGGATGGTCGTTCAGAGGGATTCACGGAGACTAGCGGGTGGCCAAGATGGGGCCGATTCACGCTTAAGAAGGGTGGTCAGGGGCGGTCTCGAACCGCCGACCTTCCGCTTTTCAGGCGGACGCTCTACCAGCTGAGCTACCTGACCGGGGAGAAAATTCGGCGGCGGGGTTTTTCACACCGCCCCCTTCTCCTGGCGACCCAGACGGGACTCGAACCCGCGACCTCCGCCGTGACAGGGCGGCACGCTAACCAACTGCGCCACTGGGCCTCAATGACTCGATGATCCTACAGCATCTTCGAGCCTCTTCTTGCACCGGCCTTTCGGCCGTATCCCCAACGGGATTCGAACCCGCGTTACCGCCTTGAAAGGGCAGCGTCCTAGGCCACTAGACGATGGGGACTCGGACCCGCGGGAGCCGAAGCTCCAGGGACAGCCGTAAGCATAGAGGAGACCGCGCCAGCTTCCAAAACGAGATACTGGCGGGGTGATCGAGATGAGCCGGAGCGCCTTCGAGGAGCTGGTCGCGCAGGCGCTGGACGACGTGCCGGAGGAGCTCGCGGCGCTGATCGACAACGTGGCGGTGTTCGTCGAGGACGAGTCGCCGGCGGGGGAGCCGGAGCTGCTCGGGATCTACGAGGGCATCCCGCTGACCGAGCGCGGGCACTACTACGGCGGCGTGCTCCCGGACCGGATCACGATCTACCGGAACCCGACCCTGAAGATCTGTGAGACCGTCGACGACGTCGTCGATGAGGTGAACATCACGGTCGTGCACGAGATCGCGCACCACTTCGGCATCGACGACGCCCGCCTGCACGAACTCGGCTACGGATAGGCCGGAGAGGTCGGCACAGCGGACCCCGACCAGGCGCAACCCGGGCAGGCGAAATCCGCGGTACGGCGGACGCCTCTGCCGTACCGCGGAAACCTCGGTTCAGGACCGGTTGAGCAGCAGCTTCCAGGGCATCAGTGCCGACTCGAGCTGCACCTTCAGGCTCATCTTGGAGACACCCTCGGTGCGCTCCTCGAAGCGGATCGGGGTCTCGGCGATCTTCACGCCGCGCTTGACCGTCCGGTAGTTCATCTCGACCTGGAACGAGTACCCGTTGCTCGCGATCGACGCGACGTCGATCCAGCGCAGGGTGTCGGCCTTCCACGCCTTGAAGCCGGCGGTGGCGTCCTTGACGTGCAGCCGCAGGATCGCGTTCACGTAGAAGTTCGCCCAGGCGGACAGCGCTCGCCGGTGCCAGCCCCACTCGGCCGCGGCGGAGCCGCCGGGCACGTACCGGGAGCCGATCACGACGCCGGCGTCGGTGGTCCGCAGGATCTCGACCATGGTCGGGATCACCGCGGCGGGGTGCGACAGGTCGGCGTCCATCTGGATGACGATGTCGGCGCCTTCGTCGAGGGCCCGGGTGATCCCGGCGATGTACGCGCGGCCGAGGCCGTCCTTGACGGTCCGGTGCAGTACGCCGACCTTCTCCGGCGACTCCTTCGCCAGCTCGTCGGCGACGTCGCCCGTGCCGTCGGGGGAGTTGTCGTCGACGACGAGGAGCTCCAGGCCGGGCAGGTTCAGGTCGGACAGCAGCCCGGCCAGCACGGGCAGGTTCTCCCGCTCGTTGTAGGTCGGTACGACGACCACGATTTTCGCTAACTCACCCATGACTTTCCTTCGTCGGAGACACCGGACGCTATCGCATCGCCGGTCGAGGGTCGTGCAGGTGCCAGCGCAAGGTGCCGATGTCGGTACGACGAATCTGTAGGTGTGCCGAGTTCCCGAAGGGGTCGGTGCCGGTCAGAGATCCGCGAGCGCCTCGGTGATCGTGCCGTAGATGCGGAACTGCCCGCCGAGGCCGGTGACGCTGAGCGGACGGTCGACCGGGCGGCCGACGCCGACCAGGGCGAGTGGGATGTTGTGCCGGCCGGCGAGGTTGCGTGCCTCGACCAGGTTGCCGAGTCCGGCGGAGCTGCAGAAGGTGACCGCGGAGACGTCGATCAGCACCAGCCGCGCGGGCGGTGCGACGGCGGCGCGGATCGTCGTCGCCGCGTCCTCGGTGCTCGCCATGTCGATCTCGCCGGACAACCGGACCAGCCGGACTCCCGGTTCCAGTTCCTCGATGATCGCGTCGAACGTCGTTCTGATCATTTCGCCGTCCCGCGGCTCTGGGTGGCTGGTCACGCGGGTTCTCCCCCGGGGTAGCGCCACGAACGCGGGTCCTGGCGGAAATGGAACTGCCCTGTACTCACACCGTATGCCTCAACTCCCCAGCGTCACAACGGGTTCGCCACGGATGACCCCGGAGCGTGACCTCGCCGCTGTAAGCGCTGTCAGAGTAAAGCAAACGACGGACCCAGAACGGTGATAGACAAGGCGGCATGGGCGTTCTCGACGGTAAGGCAGCGCTGGTCACCGGAGGTTCGCGGGGCATCGGCGCGGCGATCGTGCGGCGGTTGGCGGCCGACGGCGCCGTCGTCACCTTCACCTACGCGAGCAGCGAATCGGCCGCGGCCGACGTGGTCGCCGAGGTCAAGGCGGCCGGCGGTACGGCGATCGCTGTCCAGGCGGACCAGGCGGATCTGTCCGCGATCGACGACCTTTTCGAGCGCGCGGCCGAGCCGACCGGATCGCTGGACATCTTCGTCTGCAATGCGGGCCAGGCGATGGTGAAGCCGATCGCCGACGTCACCGTGGACGACTACGACCAGATGTTCGCGACCAACGTGAAGGGACCGTACTTCGCCATCCAGCGCGCGGGTCGCGTGCTGCCCGACGGCGGCCGGATCATCGCCCTGTCCACCCTCAACACGGTGATGCCAGGCCCCGGGATCTCCTTGTACGCCGCCGGTAAAGCGGCCCTCGAACAGTTCGTGAAGGTCGCTGCACGCGAGTACGGTCCGCGCGCGATCACCGTGAACACGGTCTCGCCGGGTGCGACGAACACGGACATGTTCCACGACCACAACCCGCCGGAGATCCAGGACGCGCTGGTCGGGATCACGGCGCTCGGCCGGATGGGGGAGCCCGCGGAGATCGCCGACGTGGTCGCGTTCCTGGCCGGTCCGGACGCCCGGTGGATGACCGGCCAGAACCTGCGCGCGACCGGAGGGATGCTGGTCTGAGCACGAAGGACCTGCTCACCGACATCGACGCCGCGGCTGATCCCGCGGTGGCCGAGGTGCTGTCGCGCTACTTCCAGCTGCAGCCGGGCGGGTACGGTCACGGCGACCGGATGATCGGCGTGAAGCTGTCCACGATCCGCGGCATCCTCAAGCCGTACCTGCGCGCCGACCTCCCGTTGCCCGACCTCGAGCAGGCGCTGACCAGCCCGGTGCACGAGCATCGCCTCGCGGTCCTCTGCCTGCTGGCCGACCGAGCGACCCGGAGCCGCAAACCCCGTACGGCGAACCCGGCCGAACTCCTCGCGATCTACGAGCTCTATCTGCGCAGTACGGCGTACATCAACAACTGGGATCTGGTGGACTGCAGTGCTCCGCAGATCGTCGGCGGCTACCTGCTCGATGAGCCGCGGGACATGCTCTACACACTCAGCAAGTCGACGTCACTCTGGGAACGCCGGATCGCGCTGGTCGCCACGCAGTACCTGATCGGCCAGGGCCAGACTGCCGACACCTACAAGCTGTCGGTCGAGGTTCTCGACGACCCCGAGGACCTGATTCACAAGGCCTCCGGCTGGATGTTGCGCGAGGCCGGCAAGCGCGTCTCCGAGGACGAGCTCCGCGGATTCCTCGACCGGTACGCGCCGCGGATGCCCAGGACGATGCTCCGGTATGCCGTCGAACGCCTGGACCCAGCGACTCGTCAGCACTACCTGAAGCTGCCGCGCATTCGCTGAGTGGTTGCTCCGAGCAACAAGTCGGAGAATGTCGACAAATCAGTTTGGTTTGGCGTCGGCGAGCGGCGGCGCCTCGAGGGCACAGTGCCGGTGGTGGATGTCGGTGGTGACGACGTGCCGGACCTGTCGGCCCGGACGGTCGCCGAGGGTGACCCACGCGATCACGCTGCCGAAGGCGGCCAGGACGGCAGAGATCACCAGCGCGTTCCCGAACCCGGTATGGAACGCCGCCGGATCGCGGTACGTGTCACCGGTGATGCCGGCCGCCATCGGGATCGCCGCGACCGCCATCAACTGCGCCGACCGGGCGATCGCGTTGTTCACGCCGGACGCGATCCCGGCGTGATGATCTGCGACCGATGACAACACGGTCGCGGTCAGCGGTGCCACGGTCGCGACCAGCCCGAGCCCGAGCAGCACGACACCTGGGAGTACGGCGGTGAAGTAGCTCGTGCCGGTGCCGATCCGCAGCATCAGCAGGAACCCGCCGGCCATCAGCAGCGGCCCGATCGTCATCGGGATCCGGGGGCCGATGCGGTCCGCCAAACCACCGGCGTACCCCGAGAGGGCGAGCATCAGCGCGGTCATCGGCAGCAGCGCGGCGCCGGCCCAGAGGGCTGAGTAATGGAGGCCGGTCTGCAGGTAGACGACGACGAGGAACGTCGACGTACCGAGGGCGCCGTACACGACGACCGTGACCAGGTTGGCGCCGGTGAAGCGGATGTTGGAGAACATGCCCAGGGGCAGCATCGGGTGCGAACTGCGCCGCTCCACCTCGATGAACGCGGCCAGGGCGAGTACGCCGATCGCGAGACTGGTCAGGACCAGTGGATCGCCGAAACCGTGGTCGCCGGCGCTGATCAGCCCGTAGGTGAGACCGGCCAGGCCGAGGGTGGCCAGGATTGCGCCGGTGAAGTCGAGCTTGCCGGTCGCGCTCTCGTCCTTGGTCTCCGGTACATGCCGGAGAGCGACGAGGACGGTCGCCAGCGCCAGGGGTGCGTTGAGCAGGAAGATCAGCTGCCAGTAGCCGCTGTCCACCAGGGTTCCGCCGACGAACGGACCGACCGCCGCGGCGACCGAGGTGAGGCCGGACCAGAGACCGACCGCCTTGCCGCGGTCGGAGTGCTGGAACGTCGTCTGCAGGATCGCCAGGCTGCCCGGCGTCAGCAGGGCGCCACCGATGCCCTGCAGGATGCGTCCCGCGATCATCACCTCGAGGGTCGGGGCGAACGCGCAGAGCACCGAGGCCGCCGCGAACCAGATCGCCCCGATGACGAACGTCCGCCGCCGGCCGAACCGGTCGCCTAGCGAGCCGCTGAGCAGCACCAGGGAGGCGAGCATCAGCATGTAGCCGTTCACGATCCACTGCAGGCCGGCCATGTTCGCGTTCAGGTCCTCGCCCATGGCGGGCAACGCGACGTTCACGACGGTCCCGTCCAGGAACGCCATCCCCGAGCCCAACGCCGTCGCCGCCAGTACCCACCGGCCCCGCGCGGTGCCCAGCGCGATCCGCTCGTCACTCATGGAGTCAGGGTGGCAGATGAAGTCGGCGTCCGACGAGGGTGTCGCGAGCGGACCAGGTAACGGCCGCGCTGTACCCCAGCACCAGCGCGACCGCCACCAGCAGGCGCACCGCCGGACTCCGGAGCTCCCCCACCCCCGTACTCCTGGCCGGGAGGAACTCGGGACTCCCGGGCAGTTGCGTCCTGACCCGAAGTCACCGTCCCCCATTTCGGGCCTGGCCGATTCCCCTGTTCCGGCGCGGTCCGACTGGCCCATACGATACGCCCGAAATGCCGCGGGTGGGGCAATTCCAGAATTATTTCTGGGAACCGCAGAATGCGGGCCCGGAGTGTGTCCGGGAAATCCCCGGGCGGTATCTGCGCTATTTTTTCGAGAATTCCAGGTCCGATAGTCATTGATCTCACCGGTGCCGGCGGCAACTATCGCCGGGGCGCCGGGCCCGGTGACCGCGATCGGTCCGCCCGCGGCGGGCGATAGGCTCGGCGGTCATGGCCAGGTATTTCGACATCCATCCCGAGAACCCTCAGCGGCGGTCGATCGGGCAGGTGGTGGACCTGCTCCGTGGGGACGGGCTGATCGCGTACCCGACCGACTCCTGCTACGCGCTCGGCTGCCAGCTGGGGAACCGGGACGGGATCGACCGGATTCGCACGATCCGGCACCTGGACGATCGGCACCACTTCACGCTGGTCTGCGAGAACTTCGCCCAGCTCGGGCAGTTCGTGCACATCAGCAACGCCGTCTTCCGGTCGATCAAGGCGGCCACGCCGGGCAGTTATACGTTCATCCTGCCGGCCACCAAGGAAGTCCCGCGCCGGTTGCTGCACGCGAAGAAGAAGACCGTCGGCGTGCGGATCCCGGACCACGTGGTCACCCAGGCGCTGGTCGCGGAGCTCGGCGAGCCCCTGGTCTCCAGCACTTTGCTGCTGCCCGGTCAGGAGGAGCCGATGACGCAGGGCTGGGAGATCAAGGAAGAACTCGACAACCAGATCGACGCCGTCATCGAGGGCGAGGCCGGCATCGAGCCGACCACAGTCATCGACTTCTCCGACGACGTCCCAGAGGTCGTCCGCGTCGGCTCGGGAGATCCCACCCCGTTCGAGTGACGGTCCTGAAATATCCTTCCACTAACGGATGATCTGCTTCAGAACTGTTTCCTTGGCTGCATCCATGTACCAGCTGTGTCTGCTGAGACACTGTCCGCGTGACCTACACACTCGACCTGAATCCTGACGAGTTGCTCACCACCACCCGGACGGTTCGTAAGCGGCTCGATCTGGAGCGGCCGGTGCCGATGGAGCTGATCCGCGAGTGCATCGAGATCGCGTTGCAGGGGCCGTCGGGGAGCAATCGGCAGACGTGGCACTGGCTGGTGATCACGGACGCCGAGAAGCGCGCGGCGGTCGGTGAGTACTACCGGCGTGCGGTCGAGCAGTACCTCGCCGGTCCGGGCGCGGCCGGGAAGCTGCACGCTGACGACCCCGATCGCTCAGCCGTCCAGCGCCGGGTCGGCGACAGTGTCGCGTACCTGGGCGAGCGGATGGGTCAGGTCCCGGTGCTGGTCATCCCGTGCCTCAAGGCCAAGTCGTTGCCCGCCGGCAATCAGTCCGGCCTGTGGGGCTCGATCCTCCCGTCGGCCTGGAGCTACATGCTCGCCGCGCGCGCCCGCGGCCTCGGTACGGCGTGGACGACGCTGCACCTGACCTACGAGCAGGAGGTGTCGGAGCTGCTCGGGCTGCCGGAGGACATCCGTCAGACGGTGCTGATCCCGACGGCGTACTCGATCGGGACCGACTTCAAGCCCGCGAAGCGGCAGCCGCTGGACGACGTCCTGCACATCGACGGCTGGTGATCCAGCACCGCCGGGATCAGGCCGCACAGTTCAGGAAGCGGCCATCTCCTCGATGGTGAGCCCGCTGAGCACCGAGCGGGGCTCGGCGACGGTCAGGTCGAGACCTGGGTCGGCGTCGTCGTCCTTCACCTTGACCAGCAGCCAGTCGCCGCCGGTGCGGGTGAAGGCCCAGGCGCCGTTGAGTTTCACGCCGTGCAATTGCACCTTCAGGTGCCCGCGCTCGATCGCCTCGGCCGGGTCGACCGGCTGCTGCCGGTCGTCGCGGGTGAGATTCGTGTAGACGCCGGCGTCCCAGACGATCACCGCACCGCTGCCGTACTGCGCGTCGCGGTGCACGCCCTCGTACGACGCGTACTCCAGATCGTGGTCGGAGGTGAACACCGCCAGCCGCTTCACGATCGGGTCCAGCGACGGGCCGCGCGGCACTGCCCAGGACTTCAAGACCCCGTCCACCTCGAGCCGTACGTCGTAATGCCGCCGCCGAGCGTCATGCAGCTGCACCACGAAGATCGGCCTGCTCACGGGGCTCCCTGAGGAATTCGAGTTACCGTTAACGATCTGTCATCTTGCGGTTGTAGGCTTTCCCCTGGTTGAGAAATCAGCCCCCACTACTTTCCCATCACATCCGCCCCTGTCCAGAAGCAGGTGCCATGCCCGTAGCCACTTCTCCGGCGCGGCCGATCGCGGTTCAGATCCTGATCGGCGGCCGCTGGATCGCCGGCCAGGAGCTGGGTCGCCGGACCGGGACGGCCGGGACCGACGAGGTTCTCGTCAGTCACCACGGCCATCTCGTCTGGGTCGACCAGAGTGCCGTCCGTGAAAGCTGAAATCCCTTACAGGTAAGGGATTTCAGCAAAGAGCTTTCGCAACCAGGTTGCCGATCTCGATCGCCGACGCCGAGCCGGACGGATCGAACAGCGTCCTGGTCAGCGCGAACGTGACGCCTGCGCGGGTGTCCGCCCAGGCGACGCTGCCGCCCATGCCCGGCCATCCGAACGACGCCGGGCTCTCCTCCGCCGTCGATCCGAGCCGACCGATCGCGTAGCCGAGCGCCAACGTTGCCTCGTTGCCGAGCAGTTCGTCCGGTGCGACCAGCGCCGGACCGGTGATTACCGGAACCGACTCCGGCCGGACCAGTCGAACCCCGTCCACCTCGCCGATCAGACCGGCGTACAGCTTGGCGATGCCGCGGGCGGTCAGGATGCCGCTGGACGGGTCCTCGATCGCCAGCCGTTCCGGGTGGTTCAGCGCGGCGGCCCGGGGCTGCATCGCCGGCGGGACGACCTTCGCGAACATGTCGGCCAGCATCGCGAACGTCTCCTCGGAGCCCTCCGGCTCCACCAGTTTCGCAAGCCGGTGACGCTGGTTCTCGGGCAGCGCGAAAAACACGTCGTCTGCGATCCCGAGCGGTTCCACAATCTCCCGCAGTACGGCGGAAATCGTCCGGCCGGTGGCCCGCTGGACGATCTCACCGAGCAGCAGGCCGACCGTCTCCGCGTGGTACGTCATCTTGGTCCCGGGCTCCCACCACGGCTCGGCCGCCGCGAGGTACGTCGTGATGCGCGGCTTGTCGGCGAGCAGCTCCGGCGTGGTGTCGGCCGGGAGCGCGGGCAGGCCGACCGAATGGGTCAGCACGTGCCGCAGGGTCGCCTTACTCTTCCCCTGAGTGCCGAACTCCGGCCAGAGCTCCACGATCGGCTGGTCGTAGTCGAGCACGCCGCGATCCACCAGGACGTTCGCGACCGTTGCGGACGCACCCTTTCCGGTGGACGCGGCCCAGTACAACGTCTCCGATGTCACCCCGTCGCACGCGACCGCGTCCACGACCAGCTCACCGTGGCGGTACACGGCCACCTGCAGACCGAGCTCGGTCTCCGCCAGTTCGTCGATCTGCCGCTGCACTACGTCCTGAAGCTCCATACCGGTACGTCGGAGCGACTCCGGGCCCTTTGACATGCCCTATGCATAGTCGAGCGCGAACCGGATCGTCCGCTCCCGCTCCGCCTCCGGCCCGACCGGGCAGAACAGGAACTCTGTCGTACCGGCGTCCGCGAATCGCTGGATCTCCTTCGCCACCGTCGCCTCGTCACCCAGGACCGCGGTCTCCTCAGGACCGGCTTTGCCGCCACGGTCCAGCACGGCCCGGTACGCCGGCATGCTCCCGGCGGCTCCGAAGTTGGACCGGATCCACTCGCGCGTCCCGTCCGGGTCGTCGGTGACCGCGACGCAGACGCCGGCCACGACCTGCGGCTCCGGCCGTCCCGCGGCGGTCGCTGCCCGGTCCATCGTGGGACGGATGAAGCTCTCGATGACCTCGGGCCCGGCCCAGCTGGTCGTCGTACCGGCGGTCAGCTCGCCGGCCGTCGTGAGCATCCGCGGGCCGAGCGCGGCCAGGATGAGTTCGGGTGCCTCGGCGCCGGTGATCTCCAGCTGGCCGCGGGCGGTGAGGCGTTCGCCCTGGTAGTCGGTGGGCTCGCCGGCGAGCAGCGGGCCGAGCGCCTCGACGTACTCGCGGATGTACGCCGCGGGGCGGTCCATCGACAGGCCGAGCATGCCTTCGACCATGTGCGGGTGACTCGCGCCGACGCCGAGCGTCAGGCGGTTGCCGGTCAGGGCCTGCACGCTCAGCGCCTGCGCTGCGAGGGCCATCGGGTGCCGCCCGTACGCCGGCACGACGCCGACGCCGTACTCGATGGTCGAGGTGTACGGCGCCACTCCGGCGATCAGCGTCAGCGCGTCCCAGCCGAGGCGCTGGCTGAACCAGACCCGGTTGACGCCGTTGTCCTCGGCGGCCTTCGCCAGCGCGCCGACCTCGTCGACGGCCAGGCCCTCTTCGTTGATCCACAGTCCGATCCTCATGTCCACCAGTCAACGGGGACGGCGGCCGCTGACCCAGACGCAGTTACGCTGTGCAGCGATAAGGAATCGTGATCGCCGGAGGTGGCCAATGGAGCTGCGGCAACTGCGGTACTTCGTCACCGTCGCCGAGGAACTGCATTTCGGCCGGGCCGCCGAGCGACTGAACATCGTCCAGCCGGCCGTCTCCCAGCAGGTCGCCCGCCTCGAACGGGAACTCGGTCTGAAACTGCTCGACCGCTCGTCCCGCCACGTCCGGCTGACCGGGGACGGCGAACGCATGCTGCGGGAGGCGCGCAGGGTGCTCGCCGCCGCGGACCGGGCCGCCGAGGTCGCCGCGGAGCTCGCGTCCGGGCGCTCCGGCGTACTGCGGATCGGGACCGCGCCCGGGTTGCGGGACCGGCTGGAGCGCGGGCTGGCGCGGCTGGTGGAGGAGACGCCGGATCTCGACATCCAGCTGACGTCCGGACCTGCCGGCGGTTACCTCGCGGCGCTGCGGGCCGGTGAGTTGGACGTGGCCTTCGTCCGGGGCGAGGTGGCGGCCGCCGACCTGCGGGTGATCGAACTCTGGCGGGACCCGCTGTCGGTCCTCGTCCCGTCGTCGTACCGGGCCGACGACGGCGTCAAGCTGATCGACCTGGCGGCTTTGCCGTTGCGGCTGCCGCCCGATCCGTGGCTGCGGGACCACCTGACGGCCGCGTGCCGGGCCGCCGGGTTCGAGCCGGTGATCGGCCGGCCGGTGGACGATCTGGAGGCCGCGGTCGTCGAGATGTCGACCGGGTCGCCGGCCTGGACCGTGGTCTACGGGACATCCTGCGAGCCCGCGGAGGGTGCGCTCTGGATGGGCCCGTTCGCGCCGCCGCTGAGCGCCCCGGGGCAGTTGGTGGTCGGTACGGCGCCGACAGTCGAGTGTGTCGACGTCCTGACCGCCGCGTTCGCCTGAGAGACCCCCGGCGGGCCCTGACAGCTCCGCCGGGGGCGATGTGTTGAGTACTCAACAAGCACCGGATCGTAGTGCGGAAATCGCGTTCCGAGGAGGGCTCGTCTCATAATTCGCAGTACGAACGTTTGACGCCGCCCGGTGAGCGGTCGCTGACGCTGCGGCATTATTGTTGGTAGTTGCAACCAAATATCGGGCTGAGTGAGGCACCAGTCGGCCGTTTCCGTCCCCAGACGCAGTGCACCCACCGCGTCTGGTTGGAGCGATCCCGCCGTACGAAACGGAAGCTGATGTCTGCCACCCAGACCTCGCCGGCCATGCCCCCTGCCGGCAATGCCACGCCGCACCGCTACCGCTCGCGGTACGCCGACGGCGAACCGGAAACCGCACCGGCCGGACCGCCGCCGTCCGGACCACCGCAGTCCACGCCGTCGCAGTCCGGGCCGACGGCCGGCGGACCGGAGCTCTCGCACCGGGAGATCCTGGAGATCCTCGCCGGCCTGCTCGCCGCGCTGTTCACCGCAGTGCTGAGCTCGACGATCGTCAGCAACGCGCTCCCGACGATCATCGCCGACCTCGAGGGCTCGCAGACGCAGTACACCTGGGTGGTCACCGCCAGCCTGCTCGCGATGACCGTGGCCACCCCGGTCTGGGGCAAGCTGTCCGACCTGCTCAGCAAGAAACTGCTCGTGCAGCTCGCGATCATCATGTTCGTGGTCGGCTCGATGCTCGCCGGCGCCTCCCAGAACGTGCCGTTCCTGATCGGCGCCCGGGTCCTGCAGGGGCTCGGGATGGGCGGGTTGATGGCGCTCGCCCAGGCGATCATCGGCGCGGCGATCCCGCCCCGCAGCCGCGGCCGGTACTCCGGCTACATGGGTGCCGTGATGGCGCTCGCTACCGTGTCCGGTCCGCTCGTCGGTGGCGTGATCGTCGACACCGACTGGCTCGGCTGGCGCTGGTGCTTCTACGTGTGCGTGCCGCTCGCCGTACTGTCGCTGATCGTCCTGCAGAAGTTCCTGCACCTGCCGGTGGTCAAGCGCAAGGTCAAGATGGACTACCTCGGCGCGGTGCTGATCGCCGGCGCCGCGAGCCTGCCGCTGATCTGGGTGTCGTTCGCCGGCGACCACTTCGCGTGGTGGTCGTGGCAGACCGGCGCCTACCTCGGCGGTACGGCGCTGCTCGCGATCCTGGCCGTGGTGGTCGAGGTACACGCCACCGAGCCGCTCGTACCGGTACGCGTCGTACGCGAGCGGACGACCGCGCTGGCGATCCTCGCGAGCCTCTCGGTGGGGATCGCGATGTTCGGCAGCGCGGTGTTCCTCGGGCAGTACTTCCAGGTCGCCCGCGGGTACAGCGCGACCGAGGCCGGGTTGCTGACCATCCCGATGATGTTCGGCTCGTTCCTCGGGTCGGTGGGGTCGGGTCAGCTGATCACGCGGTTCGGGAAGTGGAAGCGGTACCTGGTGATCGGTGGGCTGTTCCTCACCGCGGGGCTCGGCGTCCTCGGGACGATCGACCACGAGTCGCCGTACTGGTACGTCGGCCTCGGGATGCTCGGGATGGGCATCGGGATGGGCATGACGATGCAGAACCTGGTGCTCGCGGTACAGAACACCGTCGACGTCAGCGAGGTCGGGGCGGCGAGCGCGACCGTCACGTTCTTCCGCAGCCTCGGTGGCGCGGTTGGTGTGTCGGTTCTCGGTGCGGTGCTGGCGACGCGGGTGAAGGACCTGATCACCGAGCACCTGCGCGACCTCGGCCCGGGCGCGGCTGCCGCTGCGCAGGATGGGTCGGGGAGCGTCCTGGACGTGAACTCGCTGCCGGCGCCGGTCGCGGAGATCGTGCGGCACGCGTACGGCGACGCCACCGGACGGATCTTCGTGATCGCGGCCGGGGCGGCCGTGGTCAGTCTGCTGGCGGTGCTGTTGATTCGTGAGGTGCCGCTGCGCCAGACCGTCGCGATGGGCGCGGGGGGCGCTGCCGACGGTTCAGCTGGCGGTGTTGATGGTGCTGTGGCGGGGGCGCGGGAGACGGTGTCCGATGATCCGGCTGAGCGTGCGGCTGTGGTGGCGCTGGATGTGATCACGTCGGCCGAGCGGACCGCGCGCGAGCGGGAACGTGAGGCGAGCGAGCGGGTCCAGGCGGCGGCGACCACGATCCGCCAGATGCGTACCGATGTCGCGGACCTGTTCACACGCGTGGACCAGCAGATCGCGGAGCTGGAGAACACGCTCCCGGACAGCGAGATCCCGCAGCCCGCCGCGGCGATCCTCGACGCTCAGCGCCCCGCGGGTGAACTGGTCGACGAACTACGCAGGTACGAACTGAGCGTCCTCAGCGCGAGCCAGCGAACAGCCGACCACCTCCGCGAGACCGCGCGGTCCGACGCCGAGGAACTGCGAGGTACTGCCCGCACCGAGGCCGAGCAACTTCGCGACAGTGCTCGTGGTGAGGCCGACCGTCTGCGCAGCGCCGCGCAGACCGAGGCGGACAAGCTCCTCGCCGAGGCCCGCGCCGAGGAGGAGGAACTCCGCGCCCGCATCACCGAACTCCAGGCGGTGGAACGCCGCCTCCTCGGCACCGTCCGCGACGGCCTCTCCGAAACCCCGCGCCCTCCAGCCGCCCCGACGACCGCACCGACGACCGCGCAGACGCCCACCGCGGGCAACGGCTACCCCGAGGACGCCACCACCCGCCAACCCTTCGGCTGACCCACCACCCGCCGAGTCGTGCCGAAAGGTCCGCGACACGATCGCCGAGTCGTGACGGCCGGTTCGGTTCTCGCAGCCGTTTCCCACGACTCGGCGGGTGAGGCGCCCGCGGACCCGTCATTTGTCGGCTCTTCGGCTGACCCACCACACGCCGAGTCGTGCGGAAAGGTTCCCGGCATGATCGCCGAGTCGTGACGGGCGGTTCGGTTCTTCCGACCGCGTCCCACGACTCGGCGGGGGCGGGTTAGCGGGGGATGTGTCGGGGGTGGGTGGCATGCTTCGGGGTAGGGCGTGTGGTGAGGAGTGGTGTGGGGTTGTGGGACGTGGAGCAGGTGGTGGGGCTCGCGCCTGATCCTGCGTCCGCGAAGGCTGGGCAGGGGTTGGCGCGGCGTGAGAAGTGGAGCGGGACCGGCGCGACGGAGCGGGCGGTCTGGGGGCTGTGTCAGGGGAGCGGGAAGCAGCCGTACCAGACTGCGGTGGATCTGAGCGGTCCGGCGTACGAGTGTTCCTGTCCGTCGCGGAAGTTTCCGTGCAAGCACGTGCTCGGGTTGATGCTGCTGTCGGCCAAGGGTGAGGTGCTGCCGGGCGAGGAGCCCGATTGGGTGAAGACGTGGGCCGATCAGCGCGCCGAGCGGGCTGAGCGTCCCGAGCGGAAGCCGGGCGAGGTGGCCGATCCGATCGCGGCGCAGGAGCGGGCCGCGCGGAGGGCCGATCGGGTTTCGTCCGGGCTCGCGGAGCTGGCCGGCTGGCTGGACGATCAGGTCCGGCAGGGGTTCGGTGGGTTCGACCAGCGGGCGTACTCCGAGTTGAGCCGGCTCGCCGCGCGCATGGTCGACGCGCAGGCGCCCGGCGTGGCAGGAGCGGTACGACGAGCTGCGGGCGTCGTCGGCCGCGGGCACGACTGGCCCGGAGAACTGCTCGAGGAGCTCTCGCTCATTCATCTGATCGTCGCGGCGCACGCCCGGCTCGTCGACCTGCCGCCGTCCCTCGCCGACACCGTGCAGGCCCGGATCGGCTGGACCACCGACACGGCCCGCGTTCTCGCGGACGGTGAGAAGGTCGAGGACGACTGGCTGATGCTCGGCCGTGTCGTCGAGCCGGACGAGCGGCTCACGGTCCGCCGCGTGTGGTTGCGCGGGGCAACCACCGGCCGGCTCGGGCTGATCCTCACCTTCGCCGCCGCCGGCCGTCCGCTGGACCCACTCCCGGCCCGCCCGGGCGAGTACGTCCCCGGCGCGCTTTCGTTCTATCCCGGCGCCCTCCCGATGCGCGCCCTCCTCACCCAGTCCGCCCCGCGCCTGCCCGCCCCGCGCCCGTCCGGCCTCACAGTCCGCCAAGCGCTCGCGTCGTACGTCGAATCCCTCGCGGCCGACCCGTGGAACGAGCGCTGGCCGCTGGTACTGCGGGACGTCCGCCCGGCCCGTCGCGGCGAAGGGTGGGCGCTGGCGGACGCCGACGGCGACGGGCTCGAACTCCTGCCCGGATGGGATCCGATGAAGCTTCTGGCGGTGTCAGCAGGCGACCCAATCACGGTCGCCGGCGAGTGGAACCGTGCCGGCTTCCGCCCGATGACCTGCTGGCACGACGATCGTCCGGTGATCCTGTGAAGGGCTGGGACGGTCTGGTCAGCTCGGCCCTGCTCGGGACCGATCGACGACCGCCGCACTTCGACGAGCTCCCGGAGTCTGTTCAGGAGCGGCTCGGCGAAGGCGGGCTGCTCGATGCGGCCGCGCTGGCGACCGTCTTCAAACGGGCCGGCCGCAAACCGCTCCGCGAGCTCGAGCCACTGCCCGCCGCTCCAGGTGAGGATCGCCCCCTGCCGCGCCCGGTGGCGATCCGCCGGTTGGCCGCGATGCTCGGCGGGTTCCAGACGTCCGCGCTCGGCGAGTGGCTGCGCGCCGCCGATGCGCGCGGTTGGGGCGTGCCGCCCGAACACCTGCCCGCGCTCGCCGACTACGCGCGCAACCGCGCGGAGTACCGTCCGCTCGTGATCGCCGCCGCCGGTCGCCGCGCGCGCTGGCTCGCCGATCTGAATCCCGAGTGGCGGTTCCTGCACGCTGCGGTTGCCGAGAGCAACGACCCGGAACTGTGGACGCACGGCAACGCGATCCAGCGCCGTACCTGGTTGCGGGCCTGCCGTGGTCAGGATCCGGCCGCCGCTCGGGAGGCGCTCGCCGAGGTCTGGCCGGCGGAGGCCGCCGCGACCCGCGCCGACTTCCTCGGCCTGCTCGCCGACGGACTCTCCCTGGCCGACGAGGAGTTCCTCGAGGCGGCCCTCGACGACCGTTCCCGCGAGGTACGCCGGGGCGCCGCGCGGCTGCTCGCCCGGCTCCCAGGATCCCGGTACGGCGACCGCATGACCGAGCGCCTGCACGCACATCTCACGCCCACCCAAGGCGTGCTCGCGGTCGACCTGCCGCGCAGCCTCACGCAAGCGATGGAACGCGACGGCCTCGACTCACAGAACCCCGAAGGCCTCGGCAAACGGGCCTGGTGGTTCGTGCAGATCGTCGCCAACACACCCTTGCAGGCGATGGATATCGAGTGGTTGCAGACGCCCGTCGAGGGCTGCGCACCCGATATCCTCCAGGCGGCCTGGGCCGAAGCCGCCATCCGCGAGGGCTCCTCGGAGTGGGCCCGCGCGCTTCTCGACAGCGAGTCCTCGACCGGCAGCCGGAGTCCCGCGGAGTTGTTGCGGCTCTTGCCACCTGAGGAATGGGCCCGCGCGGTCGACGGGCTGCGCGCGACTGTGGACGTCGCCGAGCTGGTCGGTGGGCTCCCGGTCCCGTGGCCGGCGGAGCTGGGCGGCATGATCCTCGACCAGCTCGGCAAGGTCGGTACCAACCGCGCCTGGGCCCGGCTCGCCAGTATCGCGGCCCGCGCGGTGCCGTCCGACGTACTCGACCATCCGATCACCCGTGAACCCACCGGCGAGGAAGACACCTGGCGTCGGCGCCTGGTGGAGACCCTGACCTTCCGCCGCGAAATGTACGAGGAGCTGTCATGACGACCGAGGTACTGCGCCCGCACGCGGAAGTCGAGTACGCCGACGAACTGCGAGCCCTCGCGGCCGCCGACGACAAACCACGCCCGCCCGCGTGGCAGCTGTCACCGAGCGCCGTGGTCACGTACCTGCTCGGCGGGCAGGCCAACGGCACCGAGATCTCACCCAAGTACGTCGGTCCGCGGCGGCTGATCGAGGTCGCGGTCGCCACCCTCGCGACGGACCGGGCGCTGCTGCTGCTCGGCGTACCGGGGACGGCGAAGACCTGGGTCAGCGAGCACCTCGCGGCCGCGATCAGCGGTGACTCGACCCTGCTGGTGCAGGGGACGGCGGGCACCGCGGAGGAAGCGATCCGGTACGGGTGGAACTACGCCCAACTGATTGCCCAGGGCCCCAGTGAGGCGGCGCTGGTGCCGAGTCCGGTACAGCGCGCGATGACCGACGCGAAGATCGCCCGGATCGAGGAGCTGACCCGGATGCCGTCCGACGTCCAGGACGCGCTGATCACGATCCTGTCCGAGAAGACGCTGCCGATCGCCGAACTGGCCACGGAAGTCCAGGCCCGTAAGGGATTCAACGTCATTGCCACCGCCAACGATCGGGACAAGGGCATCAACGAGCTGTCGAGCGCGCTGCGCCGGCGGTTCAACACCGTCGTCCTGCCGTTGCCGGACTCGGCCGAGGACGAGGTGGAGATCGTGTCCCGCCGGGTCGCGCAGCTTGGTTCGGCGCTCGAGCTGCCGCAGCCGGACGACGCGCTCGACGAGATCCGCCGGGTGGTGACGATCTTCCGCGAGCTGCGGTCCGGCCGCACCGAGGACGGCCGGACGGCGGTCAAGTCCCCGTCCGGAACGCTGTCCACCGCCGAGGCGATCAGCGTCGTCACCGGTGGTCTGGCGCTCGCCGCCCACTTCGGCGACGGGGTGTTGCGGCCGACCGACGTGGCGGGCGGCATCCTCGGTGCAGTCGTCAAGGATCCGTCGGCCGATCGGGTGGTGTGGTCGGAGTACCTCGAGACCGTCGTCCGCGAGCGCGACGACTGGGCGCCGTTCTACCGGGCCTGCCGAGAGATCTCCGGATGACCGTTCACCTGTTCGGGATCCGGCACCACGGGCCGGGGTCGGCGCGCGCGGTGGCGACCGCGCTGGCCGAGCTCCAGCCCGACATCGTCCTGATAGAGGGACCGCCGGAGGCCGACAAGATCGTCGAGCTGGCAGCGTCGGAGGAGATGGAGCCGCCGGTCGCATTGCTCGCGTACGCGGTGGACGACTCGACGCGGGCCGCGTTCTGGCCGTTCGCGGTCTTCAGCCCGGAGTGGCAGGCGATCAGGTACGGACTGTCCGCCGGGGTGCCAGTGCGGTTCTGCGATCTGCCCGCGGCGCAGCAGTTCGCGTCGTCGGGCGGCGCGGGCCGGCGGGCGGCGGCGATCGACCCGCTGGCGACGCTCGCCGAGGCGGGCGGGTACGACGATCCCGAGCGCTGGTGGGACGACGTGATCGAGTCGCGGCGTGGTGGCGCCGAGCCGTTCACGGTGATCGCCGACGCGATGCGCGAGCTGCGGCACGGCGAGGAAGCCACGGGTCGCGAGGCGCAGCGCGAGGCCTACATGCGGACGGTGCTTCGGAAGGCGCAGCGTGAGGGTTTCGACCGCATCGCGGTGATCTGCGGCGCCTGGCACGTCCCGGCGCTCGAGCTTCCGTTGCCCACGGCAACACACGACCAACGGATCCTGAAAGGCCTGCCGAAGCGGAAGGTCGCATGCACCTGGGTGCCGTGGACCCACGGCCGGCTGGCCGCGACCAGCGGGTACGGCGCCGGCATCACCTCCCCGGGCTGGTACCACCACCTGTTCACCGCGCCGGACCAGATCACCACCCGCTGGCTCTCCAAGGTCGCCCAGGTGCTGCGGGACGAGGATCTCCCGGTCTCCAGCGCGCACGTCATCGAGGCGGTCCGGCTCGCGGACACCCTCGCCGCGCTGCGTGAACGACCGCTCGCCGGGTTGAGCGAGGTGACCGAGGCGACGCGGGCGGTCCTCTGCGGCGGGAACGACGTACTGCTGGATCTGGTGACGCGGGAGGCGGTGGTCGGGGAGCTGCTCGGGTCGGTCCCCGGCGAGACGCCGCAGGCGCCGGTCGCGGCGGACCTGGCGGCGCAGGCGCGGCGGTTGCGGATGCGGCGGGACGTGACCGAGCGGGTGGTCGAGCTCGACCTGCGGAAGCCGAACGACCTGGAGAAGTCCAGACTCCTGCACCGGCTGCGGATCCTCGGCGTGCATTGGGGGATTCCGGCTACCGACGAGCGGCGCGCGCAAGGAACGTTCCGGGAGATGTGGCAGCTCGCGTGGGACCCGGGCCTCGAGGTCGAGCTGGTCGCCGCCGGCGCGCACGGTACGACGGTGCTCGGGGCCGCGACGACCGTGATGCTGAAGGCGGCCGACTCGACGACGCTGGCCGATGTCACGGCCGCGCTGGAGAAGTCGCTGCTCGCCGATCTCGCGGACGCGCTGCCGCCGTTGCTGCAGGGCATCGACACTCGGGCGGCTGCCGATGCCGACGTCGGGCACCTGATGGCGGCCCTCCCGGCCCTCGCCCGAGCCTCGCGGTACGGCGATGTGCGCGGCACCGACACCGCGGGCCTCGCGGCCGTGGCGGGGCGGATGGTTTCGCGAGTGTGTGCCGGTCTCGGTCGGACCGTGCACGGGTTGGATCCGGACGCGGCGGCCGCCGTACAGGAGTTGATCGACGGGGTGCAGGACGCGACTGTGCTGTTGGCGGAGGACGTTCGATCGCAGTGGTTGGACACGCTGGAAGGGCTGAGCGATCGGTCCTCGGTGCCGCCGTTGATCCGCGGGCGGCTGACGCGGCTGATGCTCGACACGTCGCGGTTGCCGGACCACGAGGTCACGCTGCGATTGGGGCGCTCGCTGTCGCCCGGTACGCCGACCGCGGACGCGGCCGGGTACGTCGAGGGGTTCCTCGCCGGCGGCGGACTGTTGCTGGTGCACGACGAGCGGCTGCTGGCGATGGTCGACAGGTGGCTGGCAGCGATCCCGGACGACGCGTTCACCGAGGTGCTGCCGTTGTTGCGCCGGACCTTCGGGACCTTCGCGGCGCCGGAGCGGCGGTCGATCGGAGCACGGGCGCGGTTCCTCGCGGATCCCGGTTCCCTGGTTGTTGCCGAAGACAACGACCTCGACGCCGAGCTCGCGGCCACCGCGCTTCCCGTGGTCGCTCAGTTGTTGGGGGTCTCATGAGTGACGAACGCATGCGCCGCTGGCGGCTGGTGCTGGGTGGCGAGGCGGAGGAGGAGACGGGTACGACGTTGTCGGCCGAGGACCGGTCCGTCGACGCGGCACTGGCCGCGTTGTACGACGCCGCCGAGGGTGAGTCGGGTACGCAGCGGTCGGCCGGGCTCGGGTCGTCGGCGCCGCGGGTGGCGCGCTGGCTGGGGGACATCCGGCAGTACTTCCCGAGCACCGTCGTACAGGTGATGCAGCGGGACGCGGTCGAGCGGCTCGGGATCACCCGGATGCTGATGGAGCCGGAGCTGCTCGGGGCGGTCGAGCCGGACGTGCACCTGGTGTCGACGTTGCTCGCGCTCAACGAGGTGATGCCGGAAGAGACCAAGCAGACCGCGCGCGACGTGGTCGGGCGGGTCGTGGCCGAGCTCGAGGCGCGGCTGGCGGAGCGGACCCGGGCCGCCGTCACGGGCGCGCTCGACCGGGCCGGGCGGACGTCGCGGCCGCGGCACTCGGACATTGACTGGGACCGGACGATCCGGGCGAACCTGAAGCACTTCTCGCCGACGCTGGGGACGATCGTTCCGGACCGGCTGGTCGGGTACGCGCGGCGGAACCACAGCGTGCAAAGGGATATCGTGCTGGCGATCGATCAATCCGGATCGATGGCGGAGTCGGTCGTATACGCGTCGCTGTTCGGCGCGGTGCTCGGATCGATCCGGACGTTGCGGACCTCGCTCGTGGTCTTCGACACCGCGGTGGTCGACCTCACCGATCAGTTGGAGGACCCGGTCGACGTCCTCTTCGGCACGCAGCTTGGTGGCGGGACAGACATTAACCGAGCGCTCGCGTACTGCGAGGAGCTGGTGACCAAACCCGCCGAAACCGTGCTGGTGCTGATCTCGGATCTCTACGAGGGCGGCGTCCGGGAGGAGATGCTGCGCCGAGCGCGTTCCTTGGTGGAGTCCGGCGTCCAGGTGATCGCGCTGCTCGCCCTGGCGGACTCGGGGTCCCCGTCGTACGACGCCGAGAACGCGGCCGCGTTGGCAGAGCTCGGCGTACCGACGTTCGCGTGTACTCCTGATCTGTTCCCTGACCTGATGGCCGCAGCCATCCGCCGCGAGGACATCGCCGGCTGGGCCGCAACCAACATCACCTGAGGAGGTTGGCCGAATGCGGATCAGTGCGATCGAAGCGTCCGAGTTCGACCGGGCGGCCGAGCTGTGGGAGGCATCGGTCCGGGCGACCCACACCTTCGTCACCGAGGCGGACCTCGACGTCTTCCGTCCGCTCGTACGGGCGTCGTTCGGGGAGATCGCGCAGCTCGCCGGCTTACGGACCGACGACGGGCTGCTGATCGGGTTCATCGGCGTCGAGGACGGGAACATCGAGATGCTGTTCCTCGACCCGGTCTACCGGGGGCGCGGCGGCGGCAAGCTGCTGCTGGAGCACGCGTTCACGCAGTACGCCGCCACGTCGGTCGACGTCAACGAACAGAACCCGCAGGCCGTCGGTTTCTACGAGCACCACGGCTTCCGCACCGTCTCGCGCACCACCCACGACTCGACGGGCAAGCCCTACCCGATCCTGCACATGGTCCGTTAGCCGGCGACCTCCAGGATGTCGATCGGGGTGTACGGGTCGGCTTCGGCGAAGCGGAGGGCCCACTGGATGGCTTCCTCCTTGGAGTCGACGCGGATGATCGAGACGCCCGCGACCAGTTCCTTGGTCTCGGCGAACGGCCCGTCCAGCACCCGCGGCTGGCCCGGCGCGGGGAACGTCACGCGGGCCCCGCGGGAGCTCGGCATCAGCCCCTCGCCGAGCACCAGCACCCCGGCCTGACGCATCTCTTCGAGGACGGCGTCCGCCCGCTCGAGGATCTCCGGGTCCGGCGGGTTGCCGGCCTCCAGTTTGGCGTTGGTCTTGTGCAGCAGCATGTACCTCATAGCCGTGACCTTAATGCCGTCCAGAACTCCGGCGGGATCTCCAGCTCGTGCCACGCCGCGACTTCGGCGATCTCCCGCGACGTCCGCGCCCCCACCACGACAACCGGTACGGCGGGGTGCCGCAACGGGAACTGCACCGCGGCAGCCAGCAGCGGTACGTCGTACTCCCGGCAGAGCGCTCGTAGCCGGTCGATGCGCTCCAGCACCTCCCGCGGGGCCCGCGCGTATCCACGAGGTACCCCGTCTGCGGTGTCGGCGAGGACGCCGCCCTGGAACACCCCGGCGGCGAGGACCGCCACCCCGAGTTGCTCGCACAGCGGCAGGAGTTCCTCGGCGCCGGTCTGGTCGAGCAAGGTGTACCGCCCAGCGAGCAGGATGCAGTCGGGCCCATCGACTCCGGTCTCGCGCAGGAACCGGGCTGCGACGTCCGCGTGGTTCACGCCGAGCGAGATCGCCCGGATCGTGCCCCGTCCGCGCAACTCGGACAGCGCCCGGAGCGCTTCGGTCGAGGCAGTCGCGAAGTCCAGGTCCGGGTCGTGGATGTGCAGGACGTCGATGCGGTCGATCCCCATTCGCTCCAGGCTCGCCTCGAACGAGCGGATCGTGGCGGCGTACGAGTAGTCCAGGCGCGGGCCGATCCCGGTCGGCGGCTCGGCCCAGATCGGCTGCAGGTCCGGCCCGCCCGGCTCGATCAGCCGCCCCACTTTGCTGCACAGTACGAAGTCGCCGCGGGGTCGCCCGCGGAGCGCCAGCCCGGCCCGCTGCTCGGACAATCCGTACCCGTAGACCGGCGCGGTGTCGAAGAGCCGCACGCCGAGCTCCCAGGCCCGGTCGATCGTCGCCACCGCCTGCTGCTGCGGCACGGCCGCGAACATCCCGCCGATGGACGCCAGCCCCAACCCCAGTTCGCTGACCCGCAATCCTGTCCGCCCGAGCTCCACCGTCCGCATTTCCCCCACGCTAGAAGGCAGCACCGACACTCCAGGCCATCACAATCGCTGGCGCGCCGGATCGCCCCGCGTGGCGGCGTACCGGCTCGCCGATTGTGATGGCCTGGAGATCCGCTGCGGTTGGGGGCACCATGCGTTCATGGGTGAGATCGCGGAGCGGTACCGGCGGCGCGCGGATGCCTTCGAGCGGAAGGTCGCGGCGGTCCGGCCGGACCAGTGGGAGAACCCGTCACCGTGCGCGAAATGGACCGCGCGGGACGTGGTCGCGCATGTCGTCACGATGCATGCCGCGATGCTGACTCCGGTCGCGCGGAAACTGGAGCCGGCCGACGACCCGCTGCACGCGTTCCAGGAGGCGAAGGCCGCGATCGAGGACGTTCTCGACGATCCGATCGCCGCGTTGACCGAGACCGACACCCCGGGCGGGCGGATGACGACCGAGGAACACATCGACCAGGTGGTGTCCGACGACCTCGTGCTGCACGGCTGGGACCTCGCGCGGGCGACCGGGCAGGACGAGACGATGGACGCCGTCGACATCGAACGCCTGTGGGCCACCGCGGTCGCGATCCCGCCGGACCTGATGGCGAAGTACCGGACGCCGGGGGCCTTCGGCGAGGGCATCGAGGTGTACGGCGCCGAGATACCTGTACCGCCCGATGCCCCGCTGCAGGACCGGCTACTCGGTCTGCTCGGGCGTGAACCCTAAGAGCTCGGGGAGCGTGCTGGGGGCGTAGTACGTCGTCGGGTCCGGGCAGGTGGGCGCGGCGGTGAGCTGGGCCGGCTCGGTCATCAGGATCGCGTGACCCTTCGCGATCGCCGGCGCCAGGTACTCGTGGCCGGGAAGGTTTGCGACCGCGGTCCGGCAGCCGAGCGCCATCCCCTCGAAGAGCGCGGTGGTCGAGACACCGACCTGGTACGTCGCCGACGCGAGCAACTCCAGCGTGTTGCCTCCGGTGGAGAGCTGCACGCCGGCGGGAATCGTGTAGTCCTCCGGGCGTTCGCTCGGGTGCAGGCGATACAGAACCTCGAGGTCCGGATGCGCCTTCGCGACGGTCGCGGCGACCTGCACGAGCTCGGTCCCGATCGTGCCCTGCGAGAGGAAGACGACCCGGTTCGGTTCCTTCGCGCCGACGGGTGGCAGGAACGGGGCGCCCATCACCTCGGTCCGCTGGCCGGCCGGGAGGTCCGCGACGTCGATCCAGTACGAGCCGAAGCACCACAGCTCGTCCGGCTGGTCGGCGACGGCCGGGCGGCCCGGGTAGCTGTAGCCGAGGTGGAACGGGCTGATCGCGCCGTGCTGCAGCTCGACGACGCGGATCCCGAGATCGCGCGCGGCGCCGACGATGTGCTGGTGGAAGTACGCCACCACGAGGTACACGGTCGTGATCCGGTGCTTCTTCAGCAAGGCGCGGTACAGGGCACGCAGGCGCAGGTGCTTCGGTACTTCGCGGGCCAGCAGCGCACCCACCGGGACGCGGACACCTGTGAGTTTCTCCAGCGCGTCCGCGACGCCGCGGTCGTCGACCGTGCCGCGGTGCACGGCGCCGGCGGCGGAGGTGAAGAAGTCCAGGTTCTTGCTGCCGGCCAGCGGGGTGCCGTTGATCCCGGAGTCCAGGATCAGGGCGCGGTCGCCGAGGGTACGGCGGAGCTCGTCGGTGTAGATCTCGACACCGTTCGGTTTCCGGGGATGCGGTACGACGAGAGCGTCGTACCGGCCCGGGAAGGGCGTGCGGGTGACGACGCCGCTGACGTGCCGCGCGACCAGCGCTGCCTTGTCGTACGGCGTCCGCCGGACCGGATGTGGCGCGCCGTGGATACCGCTGCGGCGGGTCAGCTCATGGAAGACGCGCATCCGGATGATCGGCCAGGGATGAGTCCCCTTGATCTGCCACTGGAGCAGATCCAGATCGCTCTCCACCGTCCAGATCGCCCGGCACAGGTCCGCCACCGTCGGCGGTGTGCTCGGAGGTGTGGTCGGCGCCGTGCCGTTCCCGGTACTCGTCATGGTTGATCCCTACTATCCCGGCGAGACTCCCGACGCCCGAGAAGAACCGGCGGACTGCCTTCAGCAGGTGCGTCTTCCGGCCGAGCAGCAGCCCGGCGAGGGCGAACCCGATCGCGGAGATCACCCGGGCCGAAGCATAGGCCAGCACCAGCACGTAGCTGATCGCGCCCGGGCGGATCAGCAGGCGGCTGATCGTGTCGCCGCTGCCGGAGCGGAACGCGCGCCGGACCAGCCAGCGCAGCGTGGTACGGCCGACCGGGACCTCCTCGGCGATCCAGGCCTTCTCGCACCACACGATCCGGAACCCGGCGCGGTGCACGCGCAGGAAGAAGTGCAGGTCGCTGGAGCCCGTGTAGCGGAACGCGGGATGGAAGCCCGGGGTGACCGAGTGGTAGACCCGCCGGCTCACCAGGGTGTTGTTCGTGTACGCCTTGCGCAGTTCCTCGCCGGTCGGGTGCTTGCCGGTCGAGTCGTGGACGTCGCTGTAGAGGTTCCACGGCGGGGCGCCGTCCGGAAGGTTGCCCTTCACCGGGCCGGTGACAACGTCGGCGCCGGTCGCCTCCCAGGCGGTCAGCAGCGCCTTCAGCCAGCCCGGCGGGGCGACCTCGTCGTCGTCCACGAAGATCAGCGCGTCGTCGTTCCAGCACAACTCGACCGATCGCTCCCGGGCGAACGGGATCCCTGGCTCCGGTTCCACCACGGACTCGATCGGGTACGGCGTACCGTCCCCGAACTCTTTCAGAACCCGCGCGGCCGACCCTTCCGCATCGTTGTCCACCACCACGATCCGGATCGCATAATCCCCGTCGGAGGGCAGTTCCTGAGCCTGCAAACTCGTCAACAACCCTCGCAACAGAGCAGGTCGCCTGAAGGTAATCACCGCGATGGCGACACTCGTGCTCATGGCGCCCGAGACTATCGGTCCACGCCAACAACCGCCCATCCACCGGGTGTGACATCAATCCACCCCCACTCATGTATCACTGGGGCCGCACTCCCATCCGGTGCGCTGGGCCCACTCGTCCGCGCGGCGAATGGTCTGCCAGAACCAGGGGAGTTTCGCCTCGGTGTAGGCGGCGCCGTCGTGCGGGTGCTCGGCGGCGAGCCGGCGCTTCAACGACGCGTACGGCGCGAGCTCCGCGGAGTGGGCGCGGAGGTAGTGCGTTGTGAAGCAAGGTTGAGGTCGTTTCGGGAGCGTGCCGGTGGTGGTGTGGGGAGTTGTGTTGGTCGTTCTGGGTGGGTAGTGCTCCCCGGTCGTGCCGGGTCTGCCTCGTCGGGGCGGGGTTGGGGAGGATTGTGGCCCGATTCGGGAGGAAGATCCTCCCACGCCGCGTCGTGGGCCTGCGGGGGCAAGCCCGCGGGGTGGTTCACCACTGACGTTGTCCCTGAACAGCGCGCAGGCAGGCGGCCAAGGGGCCGTTTCAGGGGTGAGCCGCTTGACGATGACAACCTCAACGTTGCTTGACGACGCAGTAGTCCGAAACCGGCCGGTGCCGAAAGCAGGGTCAGCCGGTGACCGGGTGTCAGCGTCCTTTCCAGACGTTCCGCCAACCACGGTCGCGCGACCAGCCCGGACCGCCGAGCCGGCGGAAACAATTTGGTGGCGAGCACCGTCGTCGGCCCGGAAAGCATAAATCGCGGTCCGTTGTAACGCTTGGGATCAATCGAACGATTTAAGGCCGTGGCCGAATCTCATCGGCCCGTCCCGTCATGCCCCTGGGAGTTGTGGTGTTTCCGTCCCGTTTACCGCATCTGGTCGTGTCCGCGGCTGTGATCGCGGCCGGTCTGGTGGTCGTCACCAGCTCGTCCGGTAGTGCCGATGTGTCCGCTGCTCCCAACGTGCGCCGGGTGAAGTTCCAGCCCGGCACCGCGAGCGGACCGGCGTACGACCCCAAGTCGGTGATCGTGCAGTTCAAGCCGAAGGCCACCAGTTCGGCGCGCAAGGCCGCGCTGGCGAAGGTCAAGGGCACGCCCAAGGCGTCGGTGACCGCCGACGTCGTGACCGTGACCGGTGACGTGCCGGCGCCCGAGCTGCTGAAGAAGGTCAAGGCCGATCCGACCGTCGAGCTCGCCTCGCTGAACTACATCCGGCGGAAGTCCGCGACCCCGAACGACTGGCTGTACGCGAACTACCAGAAGTACCTGCCGACCGTGCGCGTCGACAAGGCGTGGGATCTCTCGAAGACCGCGGGCAGCCAGACGATCGGTGTCCTGGACACCGGTGTCGACGCCGGCCACCCGGATCTGGCCGGCCACCTGCTGCCGGGCTACAACACCTTCAACACGGCGCTCGCGCCGACCGACGGCGACGGGCACGGTACGGCGGTGACCGGCATCATCGCGGCCGGGACCGGCAACAGCACCGGCATCGCCGGCGTGGCCTGGAACGCGAAGGTCCGGCCGATCAAGGTGCTCGACGACACCGGCTCGGGTGACGACACGAACTTGATCAATGGCCTCAACTGGGCGGTCAAGAACAAAGTCCGGGTGATCAACATGTCGCTCGGTGGTGAAGGCGACGACCCGGTCCTGCACACCGCGATCAAGAACGCGGTCAACGCCGGTGTCGTCCTGGTCGCCGCGGCCGGCAACACCGGCGGCGACTCGTCGAACCACTTCCCGGGTGCCTACCCGGAGGTCCTGTCCGTCAGTGCCACGACCCCGGCCGGCGTGCTGACCAGCTTCAGCAGCTACGGCGACGCGGTCGACATCGCCGCCCCGGGCTACGACATCACCAGCACGGCACCGCGTGACCAGACCCCGGCCGGCTACGAGCCGTACTGGCTCGGCCTCGCGGGTACGTCGTTCTCGTCCCCGATCGTCGCCGGTGTGGCCGCACTGGTCCGTGACAAGTGGCCGTCGTACACCCCCGCCCAGGTGATGGCGCGTCTGAAGGCGACCGCTCGCGACGCCGGTCCGCGCGGCACCGACCCGTACTACGGCGCGGGCATCCTGGACGCCTACCAGGCCCTCGGCGGCAAGTGGACCACAGACTTCCCGCAAGGCGCCGCGGACAAGAACGACCAGCCGGCCCGCGCGGGCGAGCTGATCGCCGGCGTCGCGGTCTCCGGGACGATCAGTGTCGAAGGCGATGTCGACTGGTACAAGCTCCCGTCGAGCGCCGCGCACTCGGCGCGTATCGACCTCACCGGACCGGTGTTCGACTCGGGCACCTACGCGCAGAACTTCGGGCCGGTCATCTCGGCGTACGACAGCAATCTCAAGCCGTTGGCGTTCGTCCAGAAGCCGGAGCCGCCGGTGGACAGCCAGGGGTACGAGATCCCGCAGGCGCTGACCGCTTCGACGTACGTCAACGTCCCGGCCGAGACGATGTACATCGCCGTCCGGAACGCCAACGGTTCGCGGGACAGCCGCGCGTACTCGCTGAAGCTGATCAATGCGGTCGGCACCGGCGGCACCGCGCCGATCCCCGCCTACCCGGTCGTGGACGCGCAGCCCGGGGATCTGTCCTCCGGCGTCTCGATCCTTGCCAAACCCACGATCACCTTCCCCCGGAACGTCGACGAGAACAGTGTCGTCAACGGTGGCGTGAAACTGCTCAACGGCAAGACCGGTGCGGTGATCCCGACGACCGTCACGTACGACCACACCGTCCGCCGGGCGGAGATCGCGCCGGCGTCCCCGCTCGCTGAGGCAACGCCGTTCCGGATCGTCGCCGACGGTGTCGTCTCGCTCGATCCCACGGTGCCGATGGTGCCGTTCACCTCGGTGTTCAGTACGGAGGACCGCCTTCCGGGGCCGGTGCAACTCGTCGGGGTCGGCGCCTATCTGGCCGCCAACCTGACGTGGACGATCCCGCCGACCACGGACCTCGACCAGGTGATCATTCGCCGCAATGTCGGGAGCAAGGCGCCGACGACGGCCACCGGGACGCTCGTGTACGCGGGCACAGGGTACTCGGTGAAGGACACCGGGCTCGCGCAAGGTACGACGTACACGTATGCCGCCTGGATCAAGGACCGTGCCGGGCACTACAGCGCCCAGCCCGCGGTGAAGCAGTTGCTGGGGATGAAGTCGGGGATCAGCGTGACGTCGACGCTGATCAACTACGGCGGCGCGATCACGATCAAGGGCAGCACGCTGCGGATCGACAACCTGGCGTACGCCGGGTTGCCGGTGAACGTCTACGTCCGGCCGAAGAACTCGTCGAAGTTCACCTTGCTGGCGGCGCTCAAGACGTCGTCGACCGGGACGCTGTCGCTGACGCACAAGCCGCTCGTGTCGTCGGTCTACATGCTGACGTTCCCAGGGAACGGGATCCTGATGGGCACCCGCACCGCCGACGTCACCGTCCAGATCAAGCCGACGATCTCGGCCACCCTGTCGCCGGCGTCCATCCGCCTCGGCGCGACCACCGCCTTCAGTGGGTACGTCGCGCCCGCGCACGCCGGCCAGACGGTCTACCTGCAGCAGTACGGCAGCAAGGTGTGGAAGTCGATCGCTTCGGTCAAGCTGAGCACGTCGGGTAAGTACGCGTTCGGCATCAAGCCGGCCGTGCGTGGCCAGATCGCCTACCGGGTCTTCTTCCCGGGCGACGCCGACCACGCCCCGGCGTACACGGTGAACAAGATCGTCACCATCAGCTGAACACCAGCACGGGAGGGCCGCCTGGCCCTCCCGTGCTGGTCAGGCTGTGGTCAGCGTGTGACCGGGGATCGCGGCGATCAGTTGCTTGGTGTACTCCTCGCGCGGGGACCGGAAGATCGTGTCCGGGTCCCCGGACTCGACGACCTGGCCCGCGCTCATCACGTAGACATGGTGGGACACCAGCCGGACGACGGCCAGGTCGTGGCTGATGAACAGGTACGAGAGCCCGAGCTCCTGCTGCAGCGAGACCATCAGGTCGAGGATCTGTTCCTGGACCAGCACGTCCAACGCGCTGACGGCCTCGTCCATGACCACCAGTTCGGGGTTCAACGCGAGAGCACGGGCGATCGCGACTCGCTGCCGCTGACCGCCCGAGAGCTCGTGCGGGTAGCGGTCGGCGAACGAGGCCGGCAGGGCGACCTGGTCCAGCAGCTCGGTCACCGCCTTCTGGCGGGCTGCGGCGTCGCCGATCTTGTGCACCCGCAACGGCTCCGCGATGACCTGCGCGATCGTGTACCGCGGGTCCAGCGAGCCGTAGGGGTTCTGGAACACCGGCTGGACCGAGCGCCGGAACGCCATCAGCTCCTTGCCTCGCAACCCGGAGATGTCGGTCCCGCGGTACCGAACGGTGCCGCCGTCCGCATCCTCGAGCCGCAGGGCGAGACGGGCAGTCGTGGATTTGCCGGAGCCGGATTCGCCGACGATCGCGACGGTCTGTCCGCGCGGGATGACCAGGTCGACGTTGTCCACGGCCAGGAACGGTTCGGCGCGGCCACGGAGGCGGTACTTCTTGACGGCGCCGGTCATCTCCAGCAGGTTCTCCGGCTCCTTCGCACGAGCGGGCGCCACCTTCGCACTGGCCATGCCGGGCGCCGCGGCCAGCAGCCGGCGGGTGTACTCGTGCTGCGGTTCCGCGATGAGTTCGGCGGCCCGACCGGTCTCGACGATCTCGCCGCGATACATCACCGCGACCCGATCCGCCCGCTCCGCGGCGAGCGCGAGGTCATGGGTGATCAGCAGTACGGCGGCGCCGAGCTCGGACGCGAGCTGCCCCATCTGGTCCAGGACGAGACGCTGCACGGTCACGTCGAGCGCGGACGTCGGCTCGTCGGCCAGCAGTACCTCGGGCCGGCACGCGAGCGCCATCGCGATCAGCACCCGCTGCCGCATGCCGCCGGAGAACTCGTGCGGATACTGGTTGAAGCGCGCCTCGGCATCGCTGATACCCGCCTCGCCGAGCAGCCGGACCGCCTCAGTACGAGCGGCCTCCCCTTTGGCCAGACCGTGGACCTCGAGTGCCTCGACGATCTGGGCCCCGATCCTCATCACCGGGTTCAGGTTCGTCATCGGGTCCTGCGGAACCAGGCCGATGCGGTTGCCGCGGATGCCCGTCATGCGCTTCTCGCTCGCCGCGGTGACGTCCAGATCGCCGAGCATGATCGTCCCGCCGGAGATCCGGCCGTTGTCGGCCAGCAACCGGTTCACGCACGCGACCAGGGTCGACTTCCCGGAGCCGGACTCGCCGACGATCGCGAGCGTCTCACCCGCGGCGACGTCGAGGCTGACGTTGCGGACGGCTTCCACCTCGCCGCGCGAGGTGGTGAAGGCCACCGACAGGTCGCGCACCTTCAGGATGGTGGTCATCGTTCCTCGTTCGCGGTCTGATCGAGCAGGTGTACGGCGCCGTCCAGCAGCGTCGCCTGAATCTGTGCGCCGGTGACCAAGCCGTCCATCCGAGCGCCTATCTCCGACTGGGTCCGGCCGAGCGTGCCGTAGAGACGCATGGCCCCGCCGGCGATCACGATCGGCCGCTCGAGTCCGAGGGCGAAGTACGTGCCGGTGAAACCACCGTGCTGGAGCAACGTCAGCGGACCTTCACCGGTCATGATCTGCGTACGCCGGAACCCGACCGCCTGCTCCGGCTGGATCGCCGCCGGTCGGGCGAATCGCGTCAGTACCTCGCGCAGCTCGTCACTCTGGAGTGCGGCGCCGAGAAGCAAGAGATCGTCGACCGTGCTGAACAGACCGGCGTGCCCGGCAATGCCTCCCAGCGCATGGGCTGCGTTGCCGTCGTCGACCTCGCCCCGCAAGCTTCGCCATCGCCAGCCGTCGAACGCGTCCGGAGCGAACGGGACGGCGTACGGCCGGCCGGTGGCGATCATCTCGAACTCGTAGCCGTCGCCGTCCGCGCTGGTGACGGCTTGATCAGCTGAGATCGGACCGTACGACGCGGTGAGTGACAGCGGCTCGGCGATCAGCTTCTGGAAGGCCTCCGCCTGGCTGAGCGTCGTGATGCGTTCGATGATGTGTCCGGCCAGGATCAGTCCGAGGTCGGAGTACCTCCACGTCTTGCCTGGCGCGGCGGCGAGGGGAACTGTCTGCGCGCGGAGCAGGGCGTCGTCGCGGTCGCCCGGTTCGCAGTACAGCGGCCACCAGGGCTGGAGGCCGGCTGTGTGCGTCAGCAGTTGCTCGACGGTGGTATCGGCGTGGAGGCCGGGCAGATACCGCTGCGCCGGCGCCTCGAGATCGAGCGAGCCTTCGGCCACCAGGTGCATCGCGAGCGTGGTCGTCGAGGCGACTTTAGTGACCGAGGCAAGGTCCAGGAACAGTTGGCGAGTCATCGGTACGCCGACCGATTCGGCACCCGGAAGCACCGCCCAGCCCCCGGCGTCGACCTGGGTCTCGCCGCCGATCCGGACTCCGGCGATGGCGCTCGCCGGGTGCTGGTGTTCGCCGCCGAGACCGAGCAGCCGGTCGACGACATCGCCGAGCACGGCCATCACCGGCCTCCGGTCCTGGGGTCGAGCGCCGCACGCAGGCTGTCGCCGAGAAGGTTGAGGCCGATCACCGCCAGGATCAGCGCGGTCCCCGGGAACAGCAGCATCCACGGCGCGACGCTGGTCAGCGTCTGGGCGTCGTACACCATGCCGCCGAGCGACGCGGCCGGCGGCGGCGTACCGAAACCGAGGAAACTCAGCGCTGCTTCGGTCAGGATCGCCCAGGACAGCGACAGTGTGACCTGGACGACCAGGAGGCCGCGCATGTTCGGGAGGACGTGCTCGAACAGGGTCGAGAACCGGCTGCGCCCGATCGCGGTCGATGCCAGCACGTAGTCGGCGGTGCGCAGCGTGAGCACCGGCCCGCGGGCGACGCGGGCGAAGATCGGCAGGTAGACGATGGCGATCGAGATGCTGACCGTGACCCAGCTGCGCTTCAGCGTCGCGGCCAGGGCGAGCGCCAGCAGCAGCGACGGGAACGCGAAGAGCACGTTGGTGACGACGCCGACGATCCGGTCGACCAGTCCCTGGTAGTAGCCGCCGAGTACGCCGAGGACGGTCCCCGCGATCGCGGCCGCGGCCACCGAGACGATTGCTATCCGCAACGAATTGGCCAGTCCGGAGGCAACCCGCGAGAAGACGTCACGACCGAACTGGTCGGTCCCGAACCAGTGCGCCGAGCCGGGAGACTTGAGCGCGTCCGCGACGTTCTGGTGCGCGGGGTCGTACGGCGTCAGGCCGAACAGCGACACCAACGCGACGACGAGAACGAGCAGCATCAGGACCACGCCGACGATGCCGGCCGGCGTCCGGAACGCCTGCAGCCAGGCCCGGGTACGCCGGGGCGCATCGATCGGTACATCGGGGACGTCGTGCAGCTCGGCGCTCATCGGACCCGCGCTTTCGGGTCGACGAGTCGGTAGACGAGATCGGTGAGCAGGTTCACCAGCACGAACATCGTGGCGATGATCAGCACGGTGCTCTGCACGACGGCGTACTCCTTCTGTGTGAGGCCGAGCAGGACCTGCCGGCCGATCCCCGGGATCGCGAAGATCTGCTCGGCCACCAGGGCGCCGCCCAGCAGGAAGCCGAACTGCAGGCCGGTCATCGTCACCACCGGAATCAGCGCGTTGCGCAGGATGTGCCGGATCTGCAGGCGGCGCTCGGGCACACCCTTGGCCCGCGCGGTCCGGACGTAGTCCTCGGCCCGGATGGACAGGATCGCGGTCCGCGTGGTCTGCAGGACGGGCGGAGCGATGCTGATGCCGAGCACGAGGACGGGCAGGATCATCTGCTGCAGGTTGAGCCCGGGGTCCTGGGCGAACGTCTTGAACCCCTCGCCGTTCGGATACCAGCCGAAGGTGTTCGCCAGCCAGCTGGCCAGGACGGTGGCCAGCAGGAACGACGGAACGGACAACGCCAGCAGGCTGCCCAGCTGGGTGAGGTTGTCGCGTGCCTTGCCGGGGCGGCCGGCGGCGACCACGCCCAGCGGCACACCGAGGAGCAGGCCGGCCAGGATCGCCAGGACGGCCAGCTCGAGCGTGTTCGGCAACGCCTGCCCGGTCAGCTGAGCCACGCTCACGTGCGAGGTGGTGGAGACGCCCAGATTGCCGGTCAGGACTCCGCGAAGCCAGTCGAAGTACTGGACCGGCAGCGACTTGTCGAGGCCGTAGTACGCCTCGAGGGACCGGACCTGCTCGGGTGACAGCTCACCGGCGGCGGTGCCGTACGACGCCGTGATCTGGTTGCCCGGCACGACCCGGAGCAGCACGAAGGTCAGCACGGACACGCCCACCAGCGTCAGGACGGCCTCACCGATCCGTCGCGTGACTGGATGGCGCGCCAGGACACGGACGTTGTTCATCAGGACAGCGAGGCCTTCCAGAGCGTCGACAGGCTCGCGTCGCTGCGCGCCTCGAAGTTGGAGACCTTGGTGTTGACCGCGATGAACTCCTTCGGCGTGAACAGCCAGACCCAGGCCGCGTTGTTCACGAGCTGGTCGGACAGCTTCTTGTACGTCGCCTGCCGCTTGGCGGTGTCGGTGGTGGCGATGCCTTCGGCGAACAACGTGTCGAGCTCCGGGGAGCTGTAGCCGGCCACCTTGTTGTAGCTGCCGGTGGACGTGAAGTACCGGGCGTACATGGTGTTCGGGTCGGCGCTGCCGCCGTTCTGTGCGATGGCGGCCTCGAAGTCACCGGCTAGCCATTTCTGCACGTAGGTGTTCGAGTCCAGGGTCTGCACGTTGACCTTGATGCCGACCTTGCCGAGCTGGGCCTGGACGTTCTGTGCCTCGTTGACCGCGGTGGAGTACAGGCCCTGCGACGTGATCAGGTTCAGCGCGAAGCCGTCGGGCTTGCCTGCCTTGGCGAGATAGTCCTTCGCCTTCGCGAGATCCTGGTTCGCGCAAGGCTGCGCGCTCGGGTCGGACTTGAACTCAGGGGAGGTGATCGGCCCGGTGATGTCGCCCGCGCCGAGCGCGGCGGAGTCCACCACCTCCTTGCGGGCGATCGCGCACTGGATCGCCAGTCGGGCGTTGACGTTCGTCAGCGCCGGAGACGTCGCTCGGAGCTGGAGCACGTGGTACTGCAGCGAGGCGACGGTGTCGACCTTCACCTTGTCGGACGTCGCGGTCTTGGCCGTCACGGGGTTGTCGAAGACCGCCACGTGGACCGATCCGGTCTTCAGCGCCGAGACCATCGACTGGTCGTCGGGGATGATGCGGAACTCCAGGTTGGCCGCGCCCGGCTTGCCACCGGCGAAGTCCGGGTTGCGCTGCAGCGTGATCGACCCGTTCGGCGTCCGCTTCGAGAACTGGTAGGGACCGGAGCCGATCGGTTTCGTCTGCAGGCTGTCGACCGTGACGTCCGATGGGACGATCCCGGTGTTCACCCCGGTCAGCCCGACCGGGAACGACGCGTCGGGTTTCTTCAGCTTGACCACGACCGTGGTCGGGTCCGGCGCCGCGACACTGGCGACCGAGGCGAAGTACGACTTCGAGCTGGCCTTGGAGTCGGGGTCCATGATCTTGTCGAAGGTGTACTTCACATCGGTGGCGTCGAGCGCGGAGCCGTTGGTGAACTTCAGGCCCTTCTTCAGCGCGAAGGTGTACGTGATGCCGTCGGCCGAGACCTTCGGGAGCTCGGCCAGGCCGGCGATCGGGTTGTGGTCCGCGTCGGTGTCGAGCAGGGTCGAGTAGATCTGCGAGAGCACCTGGATCGACTGCTCGGAGGTGCTGGTCCACGGGACCATCTGGGTCGGATCCGCGGTGATACCGAAGACCAGCGTGGAGTCGGCGCCGGCCGACCCCGAGCCTGGAGAACTGTTGCCTGAGCACCCGGCGACCAGCAAGGCGGCGGCGGTAACGGCGGCACCAGCACTGAATGCGCGGCTGCCGGCGCGGCTGACCTTGGACACGAGAGGCCTCCTTGGCATCGGGTGTGTCGACTGAGTGTCCTGAGGACACTAGGTCAATTTCTTACCAGACTCGAACCTCGGTCGGCGACCAAATCACCACAGGTTGGTTTGCTGTACCTGTGGGTACAGTTGGCCGGATGGAGACCGTTGAGCGGCTGATTCGCAGTACGCAGGAGTTGTTGTGGGAGCGGGGGTACGTCGGGACCTCGCCGAAGGCGATTCAGCGGGCGGCGGAGGCGGGGCAGGGGAGTATGTATCACCACTTCGCGGGGAAGGCGGAGTTGGCGAAGGCGGCGATCGAGCGGTCCGGGGCTGACCTGCGGGAAGCGGCGGAGCGGCAGCTCGGCGGGGACGGGTCGGCGACCGAGCGGATCAGTGGGTACCTCGAGCGGGAGCGCGACGTGCTCAAGGGCTGCCGGGTTGGGCGGTTGACCGCAGATCCGGACGTGGTTGCGGATCCGGAATTGCGGGCACCAGTGGCCGAGACGTTCGCCTGGTTGCGGACGCGGTTGGCGGAGGTTGTTGCGGAGGGCAAGCGGGACGGTGAGTATCCGGCGACGCTGGATGCGGACCGGACGGCCGCGACGATCGCCGCCGTACTGCAGGGTGGTTACGTGCTGGCGCGGGCGGCCGGGTCGACCGAACCGTTCGAGCTCGCCGTTCAGGGCTTGATCGACTTGTTGCCGGAGGCTACGAAGTGAAAATCGGTGCGGTGTTCCCGCAGCTCGAGATCGGCGCGGACCCGAAGGTCGTGCGCGACTGGGCCACGACGGTGGAGGCGGCCGGGTACAACCACGTGCTCGCCTACGACCACGTGCTCGGCGCGGACCCGGCGAATCGCCCGGGCTGGACCGGGTACACCGACAAGTCCTTGTTCCACGAGGTTTTCGTCCTCTTCGGGTACCTCGCCGCAATCACCACCGACCTCGAACTGGTGACCGGTGTGCTCGTGCTCCCGCAGCGGCAGACCGCGCTCGTCGCGAAGCAGGCGGCAGAGGTCGACGTACTGAGTGGTGGCCGGCTTCGGCTCGGCGTCGGCATCGGGTGGAACGCGGTCGAGTACGACGCACTTGGCGTACCGTTCGAGAAGCGCGCGGCGCGGATGACCCAGCAGGTCGAACTGCTGCGCAAGCTGTGGGCCGAGCCGGTCATCTCGTACGACGGCGCCTTCGATCACGTCGAGGAGGCGGGCCTGAACCCGTTGCCGGGCCGCGAGATCCCGATCTGGTTCGGCGGCGGCGCCGACGCGGTACTGCGACGTACCGGCCGGATCGGTGACGGGTGGATGCCGCAGTCGGCGCCGGATGACAACGCGCGGCGGCAGGTCGCGATGATCCGCGAGGCGGCCGAGAAGGCGGGTCGCGATCCGGGCAGTGTCGGGATCGAGGCACGGTTGACGCTGGGCGCCGTACCCGAGCAGGACTGGCAGGCCTTCGCGGAGGGCTGGCGTGAGCTCGGCGCGACCCACCTCTGCGTCAACACGATGAACATGGGCCTGGCGAAACCCGAGGACCATGCCGGCGTACTGCGTGAGGTCCTGCCTCAGCTCACGTAATCGGCGAACGGGCCGGGGCCGACGATGCCGGGGACGGGCTGTTCCACCGAGGTGACGTCGAACGACTCCCAGGCGGGCATGTTCGGTGTTGTCGAAGCCGATCACCCGTGCGTGGCGTGGCGGCTTGGAGGAGTTCACCCCCGGCGGACCGTTCACGGTGTCGCTCAACGTGAGCGGCGCCCGGGCGCGACTCCTCGTCCAGGGCAGTGAGGTGGCGGTGCAGGAGAAGGACGGCTGGATTACGGTCGGGGTAGATCGGATCACCGATCACGAAGTCGTAGTACTGGATTAAGGAGCTCCCCGTGTCAGTCGATGTCACCGGCCCGATGAACGAGCGGTACGACGAGATCCTCACCGAGCGTGCGCTCGGCCTGATCGAGACGCTGCACCGCGCGTACGACGGGCGGCGGCGGGAGCTGCTCGAGCGCCGCAAGCAGCGGGTCGCGGAGATCGCGGCCGGAGCCGCGCTGGGGTTCCTGACCGACACGAAGGACATCCGGGACGACCCGGAGTGGCGGGTCGCGCCCGCCGCTCCGGGCCTCGTCGACCGGCGGGTGGAGATCACCGGCCCGACGGACCGGAAGATGACGATCAACGCGCTGAACTCCGGCGCGAAGGTCTGGCTGGCCGACCAGGAAGACGCGAACACGCCGACCTGGGAGAACGTCGTCGGCGGCCAGCTGAACCTGCTCGACGCGATCACCCGCCAGATCGACTTCAGCACCGACACGAAGAGCTACGCGCTGAAGCCGGACGCCGAGCTCGCGACGATCGTCGTCCGCCCGCGCGGCTGGCACCTGCCGGAGAAGCACATCCTGGTCGACGGCGAGCGGACGTCCGGCTCGCTGGTGGACTTCGCGCTGTACTTCGCGGCGTGCGCGCAGCTGCAGCTCGACCGGGGGCAGGGACCGTACTTCTATTTGCCGAAGATGGAGTCGCACCTCGAGGCGCGGTTGTGGAACGACGTGTTCGTCACCGCGCAGGAGGCGCTCGGGATCCCGCGCGGAACGATCCGGGCGACGGTGCTGATCGAGACCTACCCGGCCGCGTTCGAGATGGAGGAGATCCTCTACGAGCTGCGCGAGCACTCCGCCGGCCTGAACGCCGGCCGCTGGGACTACATGTTCAGCGTGATCAAGACGCACCGCACCCGGGGTACGGCGTTCCAGTTGCCGGACCGCAACAGCGTGACGATGACCGTGCCGTTCATGCGCGCGTACACCGAACTACTGGTGCGGACCTGCCACAAGCGCGGAGCGCACGCGATCGGCGGGATGGCGGCGTTCATCCCGAGCAAGGACCCGGCCGTCAACGAGCAGGCGTTCGCGAAGGTCCAGGCCGACAAGACCCGTGAGGCCGGCGACGGTTTCGACGGCTCGTGGGTCGCGCACCCGGGCATGGTCGAGACCTGCCGCGCCGTCTTCGACTCCGTGCTCGGCGAGCGCCCGAACCAGGTCGACAAGCTCCGCGAGGACGTCTCGGTGACTGCCGACCAGCTCCTCGACGTCGCCGCCACGCCCGGTGCGGTGACCGAGGTGGGCCTGCGCAACAACGTCAGCGTCGCCGTTCAGTACCTCGCTGCCTGGCTGGAGGGCACCGGCGCGGTCGGGATCTTCAACCTGATGGAGGATGCGGCCACCGCGGAGATCTCGCGGTCGCAGATCTGGCAGTGGCGACAGGACCACGTCGTCCTCGACACCGGCGAGACCGTCACCACCGAGTTCGTCGAACGCATCGCCGACGAGGAGATCGCCAAGCTCGGCACGCCGGAGCGTTACGACGCCGCCCGCGCACTGTTCCTCGAGGTGGCGCTGGCCGACGAGTACGTCGACTTCCTGACGCTGCCGGCGTACGAACGCTTCAGCTGACACCTGAGCCGCCCTTGACCTGACAAGGGAGTAGCCGCCGCGACCACTGGTCGAGACCAATTACGGTTATGGCCGTAAAGCGTTGACTTCGCGCCCTGACGGTCCTACGGTCCCGACCATAAGTCGAGTTCCGGACGCCAGAAAGGCGGCACTCCCTTGACCAAGCGTGCGAGGACGAGCTCGGTTCCCCCTGCCGGTCAGACCCGGCGCGACTTCCTCCGGTGGTCCGGCCTGACCGTCGCCGCGATCGGCGGCAGCTGGTCGTTGACCGGGTGCGGACTGTTCGGCGACGACAGCAAGGCCGCCGCCGATGGGAAGTCGACGCTGACGATCGACTACGTGCCGGTCGAGGTGCTCGACCCGCAGGTGATCACCAACGGCATGTGGATCCTGAGCCGCGGCATCTCCGAGGGTCTGGTCGCCCAGAACGAGAAGGGCGACGGCGTCCAGCCGGCCGTCGCGAGCGAGTGGAAGGTCTCCGACGACCACCTGACCTACACCTTCACGCTGCGCGACAACGCCCAGTGGTCGGACGGCAAACCGGTCGTTGCCCAGGACTTCGAACGCACCTACAAGCGGCTGTTCACCCCGGCCGGCGGTTCGGCCGGTGGTACGACGCTCGGCGCGAACAGCTATCAGACCGCGACCGGGATCAAGGGCGCGCAGGACTTCCTGGCCGGTGTCCTGACCGACTGGACGAAGGTCGGCGTGCACGCGAACGGCGACCACGAGCTCGTCCTCACGCTCGCCAACCCCAACCCGGACTTCCTGCTCGCGCTCACCCACCCGGCGATGCTTCCGCTGCCGATGGATCTGGTCGAGGGCAAGCCGAAGGAGTGGCAGAACCCGCCGAACTACGTGTCCAACGGCCCGTACACGGTGAGCGAGTGGGTGGCGAACTCGAAGCTGATCCTGGTGCCCAACGAGAAGTACTGGGACCGCGACAAGGTCAAGATCGGCCGGATCCAGGTCAACCTGGTCGAGCCGAGCGCGGCAGCGACCGCGACGGTGCCGTACGAGAACGGTGAGACCGACCTGGTCCAGCTCGCGGGGCCCGACGTACTGCGGTTCCAGAAGGACGGGAACCTGTCGAAGCAACTCCAGCAGACCGCGAACTACAGCATTCTGTACCTCGCGAAGCTGCGCAGTCAGCACAAGGCGATGGAGGACGTCCGCGTCCGCAAGGCGCTGTCGCTGGCGCTGGATCGCAAGACGTTGGCCGGCGTACAACCCGGGCAGGAACCGGGCGTTTCGCTGGTGACCAGCCGGACCGCGGGCTGGGACGAGAGCATCGGGATCAAGGAAGACGTCGCCGAGGCGAAGAAACTGCTCGCCGAGGCCGGTTACCCCAACGGACAGGGCCTGCCGCCGGTGCGGATCTTGGTCGGCGTACCGGACACGACGCTCGCCGACGCGATGGTCGACAGCTGGACCAAGCAGCTCGGTATCAAGGCGAGCGTCGACCACGTCGAGGCCGGTGTGTACACCGAGCGGCGCTGGCAGGTCCAGAAGGGCAACTACATCGGCTTCTACTACGGCACGTTCGCCGGGCTGCCGACGTGGCCGACGATGGTGGGCTCGCTGTGGTCGCCGAAGAACGTGCAGGAGATCAGCCTGCCGAGCGATCAATGGCAGCAGTACCAGGCGCTGCAGGACGACAAGAACCTCAAGCCGGCCGACAAGACCGCGCAGCTGAACGCCGTCCTCACCGCACACGCCTCGGCTCCCGCGCGCGAGATCGGTGCCCTGGTGGAGAAGGCGAACCTCGAGACGGACGACGCGAAGCGGCTGGAGGTGTACAAGCAGGCCGCGAAGCTGCGCGAGGAGCAGTACCTGTACCTGCCGGTGCTCTGGCTGAGTCTCTTCCACGCGGTCAAACCGAAGGTGCACGGGCTCCAGCTCCGCGCGTACCCGGACTACTTCTACCTCAAGCCGCTGAGCGTAGGGGAGTGACGTGGGCCTCGCCGTGTACCTCGGCAAGCGCGTGGTGCGGCTGGTGCTGTCCCTGGTCGCGGTCTCGATCATGACCTTCACCCTGCTGCAGCTCGCGCCCGGCAACTTCGCGGACCTGCAGCGGGTGAACAGCGGCGCCACCAACTTCGGTGGCGTCGGCACCGAGTCGATGGTCGGCGAGCTCGAGTCCAGGTACGGCGCCGACGTACCGGTCTGGAAGCAGTACCTGATCTTCATGAAGGGCGCGGTCGTCTGGGACTTCGGCCCGTCGTACAAGTACGCCAGCCGCAACGTGCAGGACATCATCGCGGAGGCGTTCCCGATCTCGGCCACGCTCGCGGTGCTGGCCGTCGTACTCGCGCTCCTGATCGCCGTACCGGTGGGGGTGTTCGCTGCGTTGCGGCAGAACTCGAAGTCGGACCACACGACGATGTTCGTCGTCACGCTCGGGCATGCGCTGCCGAGCTACTTGAGCGCGGCGTTCATGATCCTGCTGTTCTCGGCCACGTTGAAGTTGTTGCCGTCCGGCGGCTGGAACGGTCCGAAAGACCTGATCCTGCCGGTGCTCGCGTTGAGTCTCGGTCCGGCCGCGGTGCTGGCGCGGTACGTGCGGTCGAGCATGCTCGAGACGCTGCGCGAGGAGTACGTCACCGCGGCGCTGGCCAAGGGCGGCCCCCGGCGTACCGTCATCGTCCGGCACGCGCTGCGCAACTCGCTGATCCCGCTGGTGACCGTGGCCGGTCCACTGCTGGCAGCGTTGATGACGGGCACCGTGTTCGTCGAAGCACTGCTACGCATCCCCGGCCTCGGGCTGTACTTCGCCAACGCGGCGGCCAGCCGGGACATGCCGTTGCTGATGGGTACGGCGATGTTCTTCGCACTGATCCTGATGCTGACCAACCTGGTCGTGGACCTCGTCTACGGGCTCCTCGACCCCCGGATCCGCACCGTGGGAGGTGGGTCTCATGACGGCCACTGAAGGTGTCGAGGCGGCCGGCGAACTGGCCGCGGCCGGCGCCGAACCCGAACCGATCGAGCTCGGGACCACCGCGCGTGGGCCTTGGTCGCGGGCCTGGTCGCGGTTTCGCAAGCACCGGTTGGCGTTCGGCAGTCTGATCTTCTGCGGGTTGCTGATCGTCGTCGCGATCGCCGCGCCGCTGATCGCGCCGTACGGCTATGAAGAGACCGACATCCAGCACAAGCTGGCCGGTCCGGGCTCGGAAGGGCACCTGCTCGGCACCGACCTGCTCGGCCGCGACATCCTCAGCCGGCTGATCTACGGCCTGCAGACGGCGCTGACCGTCGCGTTCGGCGCCGAGCTGACCGCGCTCGTGCTGGCGTTGGCGATCGGGCTGCTCGCCGGCTACCTCGGCGGCCGCGTCGAGCAGATCCTGATGGCCTTCACCGACGTGATGTACGCGTTCCCCACCTACTTGTTCGCGGTCGTGATGGTCACGGTGCTCGGTCGCAGCATCTTCGCGCTGGTGGTCGCAATTGGCATCGCGTCCTGGGTCACCCAGGCGCGGCTGGTCCGGGCCCAGGTGATGACGCTGAAGGAACGCGAGTACGTCGAGGCGGCGCGGTCGATGGGCGCCAAGGGGAGCACGATCGCGATCCGGTACATCCTGCCGAACGCGATCGGGCCGATCCTGGTCACCACCAGCTTCGCGATCCCGGCCGCGATCGCCGCCGAGGCGGGCCTGGCGCTGCTCGGGCTCGGCGTCCAGCCGCCGACACCGTCGTGGGGCGCGATGATCAGCGAGGGCAGCCGGTACCTGCTGGCGGCGCCGCACATGCTGGTCGCGCCGGCGGTGCTGTTCGCGCTGACCCTGCTGGCGTTCACCTGGATCGGCGACGGCGTACGGGATGCATTCGACGCGAGTGGGGAGCAGCGATGAGCGAGGAGCCCTTGCTGTCCGTGCGCGGGTTGCGGACCACGTTCCGGCGCGACGGCGGTTCCTTGACCGCGGTCGATGGCGTGTCGTTCGACGTACGCCGAGGGCAGGCGCTGGCGGTCGTCGGTGAGAGTGGCAGCGGTAAGAGCGTCACCATGCGCAGCCTGATGGGCATCCTGCCGCGGACCGGCCGGGTCATCGGCGGCCAGGCGATGTTCGACGGTCGCGATCTGCTGTCGATCGGTGAGAAGGAACTGCGCCGGATCCGCGGCCGCGAGATCGCGATGGTGTTCCAGAGCGCGATGGAGGCGATGAACCCGACGCTGACGCTGGAGCGGCAGCTCACCGAACACCTGCTCTGGCACGGCCTGTGTACCAAGGCGGAAGCGCGGAAACGCGCGGTCCGGGCGCTCGGCGACGTCGGCATCCCCGACCCCGAGAAACGGATCCGCACCTACCCGTTCCAGCTGTCCGGCGGGATGCGGCAGCGGGCGATGATCGCGATGGCGATGGTGACCGAGCCGGCGCTGCTGATCGCCGACGAGCCGACCACCGCCGTGGACGTCACCGTGCAGCGGCAGATCCTGGACCTGCTCAAGGACCTGAAGGACCGCGGTACCGGCGTCATCATGGTCACCCACGACCTCGGCGTCGCGCGCTACTTCTGCGACGACGCGGTGGTGATGTACGCCGGTCGCGTGGTCGAGCGGGCACCGATGGACCGGCTGCTCGACGACCCGCGGCACCCGTACAGCGTCGGGCTGCTCGGGTCCGGCGTCGAGGTCGGCGGCCGCGACCTGCCGCTGCGGCCGATCCCCGGCAGCCCACCCGACCTGACCAGGCGCCCGGACGGCTGCCCGTTCCACCCGCGCTGCGCCCGCGCCGAACTGCCGAAGTGCGGAACCGAACAAGAGACCTTGACCATCGGTCCCGGCCGGGACGCTGCGTGCTGGAAGGTGGCCGTCGATGCCTGACGAACTGGTCCGCGCCAAGTCCGTGACCAAGATCTTCCGGACCCGCGCCGGCGAGATACGCGCCGTCGACGACGTCTCGCTGACGGTACGCCGTGGTGAGACGCTCGGCCTGGTTGGCGAAAGTGGCAGTGGTAAGTCGACGATGGCTCGGCTCGTGATGGGGCTGCAGACGCCTACGTCGGGGCGGGTCTCGTTCGACGGGAAGGATCTCGGGACGCTTCCGCCGCGCGAGTTGCGGGTGTTGCGGCCGCGGATGCAGATGGTGTTCCAGAACCCGTACGGTTCACTCCTGCCGCACTTCAGTGCCATCGGCAACGTGATGGAGCCGTTGCGGCTGCACCAACGGGGGGATCAGGAGTCCCGGCGTACCAAGGCGCTCGAGTTGCTCGATCTGGTCGGGATCAATACGCGCCACGCGGAGCTCTATCCGCGGCAGTTCTCCGGCGGTCAGCAGCAGCGCATCGCGATCGCGCGGGCGCTGGCGCTGGAACCCGACCTCCTGGTGTGCGACGAGCCGACATCCTCACTGGACGTCTCGATCCAGGCGCAGATCCTGGAACTGTTCACCGACCTACGGCATCGTCTCGGGTTGTCGTTCCTGTTCATCTCGCACAACCTTGCGGTGGTCGAACGCCTAGCCGACCGCGTCGCCGTGATGAACAAGGGCCAAGTAGTCGAAGAAGCCACCACCGAGACCCTGTTCCGTTCCCCCCAAGACAACTACACCCAACAACTCCTCTCCGCAGTCCTCCCCATCCGCCAGTCCTAATCGCCCACGCGTGCTGGGCGTGTGCTTCCTACGCCGCGATGCCCTCACCGCGCCCGCTCCGCGCGCTCCCACTCACCCCGGCCCACCGCCGTACGCGAGTCTCCGGCTGTCGCCGACGCGAGTGCGAACTCGCGGCTGCGATTGCGTCCCCCTCGCCAGCAGACGAGAACGACCCAAGCGTGCTGAGCAGGCGCTTGCCCGCCCGTCCGCCTGGCCCCGCGTTCCCGCAGTACCGCGACTGGGGAGGATTACCGGCCGTTTTGGGTGCAAGATCCTCCCCAGTCCCGCACGTTCATGATCCCGTTGCCGTGATCGCGTCGCGTCTGCCGAGTGAGCGCCGTACGCGAGTCGGCGGCTGTCGCCGACGCGGGTGCGAACTCGCGGCTGCGATTGCGTCCCCCTCGCCAGCAGACGAGAACGACCCACGCGTGCTGAGCGAGTGCTGGCCCGCTCGTCCGCCGGCATCATCCCGCGCGTCTCTCGTAGTACCGGGACTGGGGAGGATTACCGGCCGTTTTGGGTGCAAGATCCTCCCCAGGCGGGTGGCTTATGGGGTTGCTGCGGTGGTGATTGCGGTTGCTATGGCTTGGGTTTGGGGCTCGGTGCCTAACAGGTAGGGCTGAGGGAGCCAGATGGTGTCTTTGGAGACTGTGTCGGCGTTGGGGCAGGTTGGTTCGGGGTAGGGCTGGCCGAGGCGGTCCGTGATTGCTTGGGACTCGCGGAGTACGGCGGCGTTGCGATGGAGAGGGACATAGCCGGAGGAGGCTCGGGTGAGGCCGGCTTCCTTGAGAGACTCAAGGACGGCGTCGCGTTGGCCGGGGACTCGGAGCATGAACAGGTGGCGGCCGTGGGCCGTGATCGCCGGGTCCTCCGGAGGAAGCTGAATGCCGTCGACCTTCCCCAACAGCTCCGTAAGCAAGCGCGCGTTGCGTTCGCGGATCTCCTGCAGCTTCGGATGCCGGCGGAGCTGCACCCGCAGGATCGCCGCCTGGAATTCGGTCAGCCGCAAGTTGTACCCGACTGCCTCGTGCTGATACCAGCCACCACCCGGCACCCGGCCGACGTTCACCAGCGAGTACACCGCCCCGGCCAGCTCCGGCGAGTCGGTGAGTACGGCGCCCCCTTCGCCGGCCGTGATGTTCTTGCTGCTCTGGAAGCTGAACGTGCCGAGATCCCCGATCGCGCCGACCGGTCGTCCCTTGTACGCCGCTCCGTGGGCCTGCGCCGCGTCCTCGATGATCGTCAGGCCGTGCCGGGCGCCGAGTGCGGTGAAGGCGTCCAGGTCCACGGGCCGGCCGGCGAGATGGACGACGACCACGGCCTTGGTCCGCTCAGTGACAGCGGCCTCGGTCGCGACCGGATCCAGCAAGTGCGTGTCCGGATCCACGTCGGCGAACACCGGTACCGCTCCCACGAACAGCGCCGCCGAGGCCGTCGCGATGAACGTGTACGGCGGCACGATCACCTCGTCGCCGATGCCGACGCCCGCGGCACGCAACGCCACCGCGATCGCGAGAGTCCCGTTGGCCAGACAGACCGCGTGCCCGGCCTGCTGGTACTCCGCGAACTCCTGCTGGAAGGTCGCGACGACATCCCCGCTGGTGCTGCCCCACTTCCCCGAATGCAGGACGTCCAGCAGTGCCTTCGCCTCGTCGTCGCCGTACTCCGGCCACTCCGGCCAATCCGCCATCATAGTGTGATCACCCATCTGTTGTCTCCAGCAACGATGTCCGTGCTCAGTTCGACAAACGTCCGGCCGAAGCGGACCACCTTGCGCGCCGATCCCGAGCCTTCCTTGACGATCGGCTCGGTCCCCGGGTTCGGAATCGCGAGCAGAAGCGCGGCTCCTGGTACGGGCTCGGCCGCCTGCGCTCGTACCGCGAGACCATCCGGGTGCGCCTCGACCGAGAGGGCGACGCCACGTCGGCTCCGCTCCCAGTCGTTGATCCGCCCGGCCGTCCACCACGGCATCCCGCGCCGCCGGGCCTCCTCGGCGAGTGCGATACACGCTGCGCGGGTCGGTGGACGACGGTGCAGGTGTGGCCCGTGGAACAAGAAGTGCGCGACGCCGTGCACCGCCTGCGCGCCGTCCAGGATCACGTCGCGGACGGCGGCATGCCCGGCCCACGCGAGATCCTGGGTGTGCAGCGGCAGGTTCAGTACGTCGTAGAACCGGTTGCCCTCAGCAACCGGCGCCAGCGGGAACGACACGTGCGCGGCTCCGAACAGGAAGCCGACGTCACCTTGCTTACTGGGCCCGCGGGACTCGTCGATCTGCACACCGAGCCGCTCGCACCAGGTGTAGAACTCGGTCCACCCTTCCCACCGGGTGTAGTGGTTCTTGTTCGAGATGATGTGTTCGGTGCCGGTCACCGCCTGCGCCCAGGCGTACTGCGCGCGCATCTGCGGCCAGCCCCACACCGCGAGGTCGGCGTCGCCCATCGCGTTGTAATGCAGGGCATTCTCGTGCCCCGCCGCGGTGATCGCGGCGTACAGATCGGTGGAGTACCCGCCGGGGAAGACATGGCACCAGGTCACGGAGACGCCGGCCTCGGCGAATGCGTCGATGGCCGCCTGGCCCTCGTCCTCGATGTTGCCGTCCGAGTCGTGCGACATGTGCGCGACGGCGTCGACACCGGACGGCCAGTACCAGAGCCAGGGCACCGTGGCGCCGGCCTGTTCGGCGCTCCACCACAGGCTCTGCGCGAACAGCGCGCACCACCAGTCTGCCTGCGGCTGGTCGAACATCGGTACGGCGCTCGGCGGCGGATAGGTGTGCTCGTACGGCGTGACGTGGTCCGGCTCGCCCGGTGGCATCGCCCGGTCGCGCTCGAAGCTGAGCGCCATCCCGTCCTCGCACTTGAGGAGACCGTCGTCGATCGGCGCGGTTCCGTCCGCGGCCGGTACGCCGTCCGCGCTGACGGCGTACCCCTGCTGGATGCGAACGATGGTCTGCCACAGGTCGACGCCGTACGTCAGGACGACGCCGGCGCCGAGGCGGCGAAGGGTGACCGCGGCGGTGTCGTCCTGCCAGCGGGCGAGGACCTCGACGTCCTCGCTGGTCAGCCGGCTCCCGCCGTGCGCATGGAGGGGGATCGGTGGAACGGACGACCAGACCGAGCTGTGAGCGACCGTGACGTGGTCCTCCAGCACGGTCTCGTACGCCGTGACGCCGGCGAGCGTGGACGTCGGGCCGGGATCGCCGACGATGATCAGCGCACCGCCGTCACGCACCCACTGCTCGAGTGCGCTCGACGGCTCGGACTGTGGGGTGGTCGCGAAGACGAGCACGGAGACGTCGTCGGGCGGCGTGGCCGCCGCGTCCGGGGAGATCGAGCGGTAGGGCAGCCGGAGATGTCCGAGCACCTCGGTCAGGTAGACCCACCAGGCGTCCTGACCCGCCTGGTGGGCCCGCTCGATCGCCACCTGGTCGTCCACCACTGCGACTGCAGGAAGAGGTTCTGGCACGCGAACTACCCTGCCCCAGGCATTCACCTTCGGCAAGACCTAAATAGCTGTTATGGACGACCGTAATAACTAACGGGGGAGCTTCTCGACCAGTAATTGGTACGGCCGCGGCGGTCGGCCGAGCTTGTTCGAGCGGGGTGGCGGCATCGGCCAGGCCAGTCCTTCGTCGACCAGCGTGCTCAGGGTCCGGCGCGCGGTTCGGAGCGTGACGCCGAGCAGTTCGGCGACCCGCTCCGCGTCGACGATCCGCTCGGTGTCGTTCGCCTTCTCCAGTTGCTCGGCCAGCGAGGCCAGGATCTGTAGGGCCCGCGAGTCCTCGTGCACGGGTCGCTCGGCGGCGCGGGCGCGTTCGCCGGGGACCTGCAGGACGAAGCCGTGCGGACCGACCACGAACGCGGTGCCGCCGCCCGCTGCCTTGTCGACCGCGGACTGGGCGTTCACCTCCGCCTCGCGGGTCGACGTACCGAGCCCGATGCCGACCTCCAGCCGGATCCCGAGCTCCTCGGAGATCCGGTCCAGGAACGGGGCCATCGACAAGTTGTCGGTGGCCAGCCGCAGCGAGCCCATTGTCGTGACGATCAGGAAGCTGTGCTCGTCGCGCGGCACCACCGCAGCGTCCATCGGCCGGGCGTCGCGCAGCAGTTCGCGGTGCAGCGACAGCTTCAACTCCTGGTACCAGTACGCGCTCGCGCTGGCGTGCGCCGGCAACGAGGCCGCGGGCACCCGGACGATCATCGTGACGATCCGCGACTCCTCGAGCTTGGCGCCACCGCCCATCAGGATCGCGGTCGTCAGAGCCTGCCGGATCGTCATCGACGACGGCGTCATCCGAAGGGTCGGTACGCCGGCCTCGCGCAGCGCGACGTCGACGGTCGGCACCGTCGTCACCGCACCGGTAGTCCGGCCGCGCTGGTACAGGGAGCGATGGAAGTCGAGGAACTCCGCGGCCGACTCCGGTCCGGTGTACTCCTTCAGCCGTACGCCGGACGCACTCAGGCCGACCTCTTCGTAGACAAGCGTCAGATCACGCCGCGACATCGTGTCGACGCTGATCCGGGCCGGATCGAAGACCTTCTCCAGCACGCCGCGGAGCAAAGTAGAGAACAATGCGGGCCCGCCGCTCGGCACGTACGTCGCCGGGACCGGCAGCCCGCCCGCGACCGCCATGTCGTACGGCAGCGGGCCGGCGAACAGGAAGACGTCGACCCGCGACGCGATCCGCATCGCCTGCTCGTGCGCGTCGAGTTCGTCGGCGTACACGGCAGTGACCAGGCGCAGTGCCGGGTTGTCCAGCTCGCGGCCCAGGTCGATGGTCCGGTGCACGATCTGGTCGGCGCCGACGAGGCCGACCGTGACCTGTTCGTGGGGCGCCATGTCAGCGACTCCGGCCGGCCGCGCGAACGAGTAGCACCCAGCCAGGTTAACCGGCTGGGTGCTACGGAGGCCGGACCTCCGGGGTCAGCGCTTCGGGTACGCCGCGTCGACCTCCACCTCGACGAGCCAGCCGGCGACCGGGAGATTCTCGATCTCCAGGGCGAACCGGGACGGGCGGGACTTGTTGACGACGAACGGTTTCGCGGGCGCCGCCGTACCAAGCGGGACTGCGACGTACGCGCCGGTGGTGAGGTCGGTGTTGGCGAAGTACTGGCGGTACGCGCGGTTCCAGCCGGCGAAGTCGGCGGTCGCGGCGCCGGCGGGGTTCTGCAGGAACACGCGCATCGTGTACACGTCGGCGTACGACAGGCCTGCCGCCTGCAGGTTCTCCCCGATCCGGCGCAGCACGTTGATGCCCTGCGCCTCGGTGATCGTCACGCCCGCCGGCAGCGTGCCGCCGGGGAACACGACGGTGTCGACGTACGCCGCCTCGGATCCGGCCGGTGCCCCGGTGTTGAGGGCCGACGGGCCGATCCCGCTGGTCTTGTAGACCGCTGTGTTCGCACCGATCCCGACGCCACTCGCGATCATCGGGTTGGCCTGCCCGGCGGGCAGTGCCGGGACGACCGTGCCAGGCTTCGGCGGCTGTGGCTTGTCCCACCAGCCGGCCGCTGTCCCGGCGCCGGCCGTGAACGACACGACCACGGCGACGGCCCCGGCGATCAGGCGTGCCTTCTTCATCGGCCGTTCACCACCCGGCTGTGCAGGGCGGTCACGGTGGCCCGGGCCGATGTGATCGCGCCGTGCTGCCAGGCGATCACATGCGACAGGTGGTCGCCGGCGAAGTAGATGTTGCCGGTGGCATCGAGCAGCCGGGCGTAGATCCCGTCGGTCTGGGACGGCCAGCTAACCCAGGACGCCTCCGAGTACTTGGTGCCCATCCAGTTCACCGAGAACGACGCCTTGACATCCTTGCCGTAGGTGTCGCCGTGGATCTTGGTGCCCTGGGTGAGGGCCCGTTCGAGGCGGGCGGCCGGCGTCAGGGCGCCGTACGTGTTCGCGTTCGTGCCGGTGTTGTAGTAGCCGATCAGCGTTCCGCGCTCGCCGTGGAAACCGTACGAGGGATACCAGGTGTTGACCGTGTCCAGGGTGCTGTTGGTGATCCCGCCGTAGATCCGGTGGTCCTCCTCCCACCAGCGCCGGCCGTACTCGATGCCGATCTTGCCCGCGTTCGTCGGCCGCGCGTACCGGAGCGACTCGAGGATCGGCGCGGGCAGGTTGGACGGGACCTTCGCGGCCAGGTGCGGCGGCAGTGTGCAGATCGCGTAGTCCGCGCTGAGCACCCGCGTCCGCGTACCGCTCGTGTAGGTGACCTCGACGCCGGACGTGGTGTTCCGCAGACCGGTCACCTCGGCGCCGTAGTGGATCTTGTCCTTGCCGATCGCGCGCTCGAACGCGTACGGGATCCGGTCCATGCCGCCGACCGGCTGGAACATCATCATCGCCTGGTCCCAGCCGAACTCGAACGAGAAGTAGTTGCCGACGCCACTCGCGAAGACGTCGCTCAGGGCGTACGGCGCCGCCGTCGTACCGCCTTCGAGTCCGGCACCCGGCTCGACGGTGTAACCGCGACGGCCGTCGGCACCGGTGTAGGCGAACCCGGACGCCTTGTTGCCGATCGAGCCGAAGCTGCCGAGGAACCCGATCAGCGCCTGCTTGTCGGTCGCCGTCAGCACGGCGTCAAGGGCGCCCTGATCCGTAGCGGTAGCGAGCAGTTCGGCGACGTACCCGTAGACGTCCGCCTTCGCGGTGCGGTGCCGGATCGGCTTGTTGGACAGGGCGCTCGTGCCTTCGCGGTACAGGTACGCGTCGGCGTTCTGGTTGACGAAGGGCTCGATCGCGACGCCGAGTTCACGGCAGTAGTCGAGCGTCACGTGGTGCTGCGGCAGCCGGCCCGGACCGGCGTTCATGTACTGACCGGGCGAGAACGTCGCGCGCTGGGTGTTGCCGGCCAGGTCGGTCTCCACGGTGCCGCCGCGGACCGTCCAGTTGCGGCCGCCCGGACGGGTCCGCGCCTCCAGCAGCGTGACCTGGTAGCCGGCCTTGAGCAGTTCGTACGCCGACGTGAGACCGGCGATCCCGGCGCCGAGCACCACGATGTGCTTGCGGCGGCCGTTCATCTCGACCCGCGACGGGGCGGCGTACGCGGGGGTCTCGGCGACACTCGTGAGGCCGAGTGCGGACATCGTGGAGTACAGGACTCCTGCGCCACCGGTGATACCGACCTGCTGCAGGAACTGACGTCTGGTCTGCGCCATGCCTTCTCCTCACTGGGCAACTCGCTGAGCGGTGGAGTTGCTGACCAGAAAGCTAAGGAGACGGTGTTTTCACGGCGTGACAGCACCGTAACGAGCAGACGCTCGTACCGACAGGTATGTTGCGAGTTGACGAACCTGACCTAACCGCGTGGCGGAGCGTCCACGTTTACGGTAGGGATCCCACCGCCGGCGCGGGCGATGATCGCCAGGGACGGGTCGTCGGTGGGGTTGCTCTCGCGGTGGATGGTGAACGCGGGCACGTGCACGAAGTCGCCCGCCACCGCGTCCAGGTACTCGTCGGTGCCTTCGAACTCCAGACGCAGTACGCCGGAGACGATGTAGAGGCTGCTCTCGTTCTTGTCGTGGTGGTGCCAGCCGGAGATGGCGCCGGGCTGGGTGACCACCTGCCCGGCCCACAGGATCGGGAGCTCGAAGGCGCGCATCCGGAGCATGCCGGAGGTCGGATCGGCGGCGACCAGGTCGCCGGCCTTGATGATGCGGACTGGTTCGGGCATACCCCTCAGTGTTGCAGCAGCGCCTTGGCCATGGTGGCGACCTCCGCGTACACGCCGGGCTTATCGGGTTGGGCACAGCCCTGACCCCAGGAGACGACACCGAGCAGACGGCCGTTCAGGACCAGCGGGCCACCGGAGTCGCCCTGGCAGGCGTCGGTTCCGCCCTTGCGGTAGCCGGCGCAGATGTTGGTCGCCGCCGCGTAGCCGCCGGCGACGTAGCTCTTGTTCGCCAGGCAGGCGTTGTCCCCGAGGTCCGGCACCGAGGCCTTCTGCAGCGTCGTGTCCGGCCCGGTGCCCTGCGTGTCACCCCACCCGTAGACGACCGGTACGGCGCCGGCGCGGTCCGCCCGCGCGTGCGTCTCGAGCGGCAGCACCGGTACGCCGCGGAACGGCCTGCTCAGCGTCAGTACGGCGACGTCGTACCGGTGGTCCTTCGTGTTGTAACCGGGGTGGATCCACACCTTGCGGATCCGCGACGTCTGACCGACCGAGTTGTCCGCGAGATCGGCCCGCCCCTGCACCGCGTAGTACGTCGACATGTCCTCGTCCATGCAGTGCGCGGCGGTGACGATCTTGTCCGGCGCGATCAGGGTCGCCCCGCAGTACAGCCCGTTCGGCGACGCGGACTGGCTGTTGTTCAACGCAATCGCCCACGGCGCCTCGGTCGTACTCGCCACCGTCCCCCCGACGATCACCGGTCTTGCCCCGGCGGTGACGACCAGCAGGAGTCCGGCAAGTAGTACGACCCGCTTCAACATCTATTTCACTCCACGTGAGACAACAATCGCTCCACGTAAAGTTTCACACCGAGCCCAGTCGCCCGCAGGCCCCACGCCGTACTGCTAGGAGCCGACTGGGGCTTGGAGGCTTCCGTAGCGTTCCATGCGTTGCCAGCGGAGGCGGGTGCCGGCCAGTGCGGTGAAGACGGACTGGATGACTACGAGGTACATCAGCTGGCGGTAGACGAGCTGCTGCAGCGGCAGGGTCCACAGTGGTCCGGGGCGCTCCCCGTCGAGGCGGAAGGCGTAGAAACCCATAAGGAGCTGCAGAAGGACGAAGCCGGCCCAGACCGACAGGACGCGGACCGGATTGAGGAAGACGAGTCCGTAGATCGCGAACACGTCCACAACCGGCGCCAGCAAGGGCAGCAGCACCTGGAAGAGCATGAGGTACGTCAGACCGCGCCGACCGAACTTCCCGGCCCGACCGCCCTGCACTGCCGCGCCGCGGTGTTTCCACATCGCCTGGAGCGTGCCGTAGCACCAGCGATACCGCTGCCGCCACAGTGCGCCCAGCGAGGCCGGCGCCTCGGTCCACGCGACCGCGCTTTCCTCGTACACCACCCGCCACCCGTCGCGGCACAGCGCCATGGTCAGGTCGGTGTCCTCCGCCAGCGTCACGTCACTCAGCCCACCGATCCGCTCCAACGCCGTACGTCGGAACGCGCCGACCGCACCGGGCACGGTGGGCATGCACTCGGCCAGGTCGAACAACCTGCGGTCCAGGTTGAAGCCGATCACGTACTCGATGTGCTGCCAGCGCCCGATCAGACCGCCGCGGTTGCCCACCTTGGCGTTCCCCGACACCGCGCCAACGGCAGGGTGCCCGAACGGCTGGATCAGCTTCCGTACGGCGTCCGGCTCGAACACGGTGTCGCCGTCGACCATCACGATCAGCTCGAACCGCGCCGCCTGCAGTCCGGTGTTGAGTGCGACCGGCTTACCCGCGTTGGCCTGCCGGATCACCCGGACCCCGGGAATCCGCAGTGCCTCGACGAGGTCCGCCGTACCGTCGGTCGATCCGTCGTCGACGACGATCACCTCGAGCGGGTGGTCCGACGCCACCAGCGAGCGGATGGCCGCCTCGATCCCCGCGCTTTCGTTGTAGGCCGGAACGATGACGCTGACCGGTTCGGTCACGGGTGGTCCGTACGACCAGTCGCGCATCTTCGCGTGGCGCCGTGCGGCGACGACGGTGGTGATGGCCCGGAGCACGCTCAGCGCGCCGGCGGCGTACAGGAGCCAGGTGATGATGCTGAGGATCCAGTCGCTGATCCGCATCGCCCAGATGGCTGCCATGCCACGGCCGCGTTCCAGCAGACCTGCGGAGTGCGTGGGGTCGGGCAGACCGACCGCGTCGCTGACCGTCGCGAACCGGAAGCCGCGAGCCTTCAGCCGCGGGAGCAGCTTGCTCAGCGCCTCGACGGTCTCGCTGCGGTCGCCACCGGCGTCGTGCATCAGCAGCACCTGGCCGGCAGTGCTGCTCGGCATCGAGTTGGCGATCACCTGGTCGGTGCCGGGCTTGCGCCAGTCCTCACTGTCCTGAGTGGTGAGCACCGACAGGTATCCGGCGTCCCGGATCTGCTGGAGAGCGGCCCAGTCGCGGTCCGTCAGCGCGCGCGGTTCCGAGGAGTACGGCGGCCTGAGCAGCGTCGTACTGAGACCAGTGGCACCCGCGAGGATCAGCTGGATCTGCCGGAGTTCCAGTGCGCGCCGCCAGGGTGCCGCGGTCGAGAGATTGGCGTGGGTGAAGCTGTGTACTGCGATCTGGTGGCCTTCGGACACGATCCGGCGGGCGATGTCGGGATGCGCGGCGACCGCCGTACCGACGACGAAGAAGGTCGCGTGCACCTGCTGATCCCGGAGCAAGTCCAGGATCCTCGGTGTCCAGACGGGATCCGGTCCGTCGTCGAAGGTGAGTGCGATGGTGCGCGCGTGCGGTGACACCGAGCGCGGTGCGCCGGCTCTGGCGTCGATCACCGGTCCGCCGGTGATGATCGACCGCGGGACTGTTCCGGACCCACCGACCGGCTGGACCGCGCCGTCCGGCGCCGCACCGAACATGTGGTGCGTGTAGCCGTTCAGCAACAACATGCTGGACAGGCAGACCAGCAGCATCGTCAGGACGATCCAGTGCGTCCGCAGCGGGACCGGTTTGGCGCGTCGCGCGACCGGTCTGCTCACGATTCGTTCACGGCTTACCCGGCGTCTTGGTCTGACCCGTCGGCGGCGCGGTCGGCTTCTTGCCGTGCGTCGTGGTCGTCGTGGTCGTCGTGGTCGTCGGCGCGGTGGTCGTGGCCGTTGTAGTGGGAACGGTCGTCGTAGTGCTCGTCGGTACGACGGTGAGCGTCGGGGGCACCGGTGTGACCGGCGGGACGATCGTCGGGGAGACGCCGGGCGTCACGGGAGCTGTGGGGGGAGCGCTCGTGGGAGCCGTCGTCGCCGACGTGGTGGTCGAGCTCGTCGTACCGGTGGTCGTCGACCCTGAGCCGGTCGAGGAGGTGCTGCTCGGCCCGTCGCCCGGCTTCGTGGTGCCGGCGACGGAGGTCGGGAGGGGAGTCTGGATCGCGGCTTCGACCGGCTCGGTCGGCCGGTTCTTCGGCTTGGCGGCTTCGGGGAGGGGGATCAGCGGCGTGTCCATGTGCGGTCCGCCGAGAAGGCTACTGGCCATGAGCACCAGGTAACCGACGGTAGGCACGGCAAGGAAGGCGCCGGTTCTGCGGATCGTGCGACGGCGGCGCCCGGTCGAGTCCAGAAAGACAGGCCGCCGGGAAGGCGGTTTCACAAGCGCAAGACCTTAGTCCAGTTGAGCCGAAATTGGGACGTTAAAGCCCTTGCAGCTTCCTGCAACCCCTTACCCAGTGAATTCTTGGAACCGAAACACCCCGCGTGCGGCCTCCGACGGTCCGGGTGGCTACTGTCATCAAGTGCAGAAATGGCCTGGTCGTCCCTACCCTCTCGGTGCCACGTACGACGGCGCCGGGACGAACTTCGCGGTGTTCTCGGAGGTCGCCGAACGCGTCGATCTGGCGCTGCTCGGCGAGGACGGCACCGAGCAGCTGGTGCAGCTGACCGAGGTGGACGGGTTCGTCCACCACGCGTACCTGCCCGGCGTGCAGCCCGGCCAGCGGTACGGCTTCCGCGTGCACGGCCCGTACAACCCGGCCGAAGGCCACCGGTGCAACCCGTCGAAGCTGCTGCTGGACCCGTACGCGAAGGCGATCGACGGCCAGCTGGACGGTGACGAGTCGCTGTTCAGCTACCGGTTCGGCAACCCGGACGAGCTGAACACGATGGACAACCGGGAGCACACGATGCTGTCGGTGGTCACCAACCCGTTCTTCGACTGGGGCACCGACCGCCCGCCGGGCCACGCGTACCACGAGACGGTCATCTACGAGGCGCACGTCAAGGGCCTCACCAAGACCCACCCGGGCCTGCCCGACGAGATCCGCGGTACGTACGCCGGGATCGGGCACCCGGCGATCATCGAGCACCTCAAGGAGCTCGGGGTGTCCGCGATCGAACTGATGCCGGTGCACCAGTTCGCCCAGGACGGGCACCTGCAGGAGATCGGCCTGTCCAACTACTGGGGCTACAACACGATCGGCTTCTTCGCGCCGCACAACGCCTACGCGTCGACCGGCACCCGCGGCCAGCAGGTGACCGAGTTCAAGGCGATGGTGAAGGCGCTGCACGAGGCGGACATCGAGGTCATCCTCGACGTGGTCTACAACCACACCGCCGAGGGGAACGAGTTCGGCCCGACACTGTCCTTCAAGGGCATCGACAACGCGGCGTACTACCGGCTGGTGGACGAGGACAAGCAGCACTACTACGACACCACCGGCACCGGCAACAGCCTCCTGATGCGGCACCCACACGTCCTGCAGCTGATCATGGACTCGCTGCGGTACTGGGTCACCGAGATGCACGTCGACGGCTTCCGCTTCGACCTCGCGGCCACACTGGCCCGCCAGTTCCACGAGGTGGACCGGCTGTCGGCGTTCTTCGACCTGGTCCAGCAGGACCCGGTGGTCAGCCAGGTGAAGCTGATCGCCGAGCCGTGGGACGTCGGCGACGGCGGCTACCAGGTCGGCAACTTCCCGCCGCTGTGGACGGAGTGGAACGGCAAGTACCGCGACACCGTCCGGGACTACTGGCGGGGCGAGAAGTTCACGGTGGCCGAGTTCGCCTCCCGGCTGACCGGTTCGTCGGACCTCTACCAGGACGACAGCCGCCGGCCGTTGGCGAGTATCAACTTCGTCACCGCCCACGACGGCTTCACCCTGCGCGACCTGGTCTCGTACAACGAGAAGCACAACGAGGCGAACGGCGAGGGCGGCAACGACGGCGAGAGTCACAACCGCTCCTGGAACTGCGGCGTCGAGGGCCCGACCGACGACCCCGAGGTACTGCGGCTGCGGGCCAAGCAGGAACGCAACTTCCTGACCACGCTGATGATCTCGCAGGGTGTGCCGATGATCGCCCACGGCGACGAGCTCGGCCGCACCCAGGGCGGCAACAACAACGTCTACTGCCAGGACAACGAGATCGCCTGGATCGACTGGGAGCTCACCGAGCCGCAGAAGCACCTGCTCGAGTTCACCCGGTCGCTGGTCCGGCTGCGCAACAACCACCCGGTGCTGCGCCGCCGCCGGTTCTTCCACGGCGACACCGGCATCGACGGACTCGGTGATCTGGTCTGGTTCACGCCGAAGGGCACCGAGATGCAGGGTGGCGACTGGCAGCGCGACGACGCCCAGGCGATCGCGGTGTTCCTGAACGGCGACGCGATCTCCGAGCCGGACCTGCGTGGCGAGCCGGTGGTCGACGACTCGTTCCTGGTGTTGCTGAACGGCAACTACGAGCCGGTCGACTTCCTCCTCCCACCCGAGGAGTACGGCGAGAGCTGGACGGTCGCGGTCGACACGACCAGCGTTGCCGGTGAGCCGGCCGCCGAGCCGCATCCGGCCGGCACCACCGTCCAGCTGGAGGCCCGCGCAACGATGGTCCTGACCCGCCCGCGGCAGGCCGCCGGATGATGGGGGTCCCGCAGGCCACCTACCGGTTCCAGCTCCGCGCCGAGTTCGGCTTCGACGACGCCGCCGCGGTAGTCCCGTACCTGTCGAGCCTCGGGATCTCCCACGCTTACCTCTCCCCGGTCCTCCAGGCCGCCCCGGGTTCCACCCACGGGTACGACGTGGTGGACCACAGCCGGCTGTCCGAGCAGATGGGTGGGCGCGCCGCGTTCAACCGGCTCTCGCTCCAGCTGGCGCAACACCGCCTCGGCGCGATCGCGGACGTCGTACCGAACCATGTCGCCGTGCCGACGCCGGAGAGCCTGAACAAGGCGCTGTGGTCGGTGCTGCGGCTCGGGCCCGGTTCGCAGTACGCCGAGTGGTTCGACGTCGACTGGGGCTCGGGGAACCAGCCGTTGCTGATGGCGGTGCTCGGCCAGCGCATCGGCAAGGTGCTGGCCGACGACGAGCTGTCGATCGACGGCGACGTCCTGCGGTACTACGACCACGAGTACCCGCTGCGGCCCGGGACCGAGGAGCTGCCGCTCGAGGAGCTCGTCACCGAGCAGTGGTACCGCTTGGCCCATTGGCGGGTCGCTGACGAGGAGCTGAACTACCGGCGCTTCTTCGACGTCGACACCCTCGCCGCGGTGCGTCAGGAGACCCAGGAGGTCTTCGACGCGACTCACGAGCTACTGCTCGCGCTGCTGCACGAGGGCAAGCTCCACGGCTACCGGATCGACCATCCGGACGGGCTGGCGGACCCGCGTGGTTACCTGCGCCGTCTGGCCGAGCGGACCGGTGGCGCGTGGGTCGTGGTCGAGAAGATTCTCGAGGGCGACGAGGAGCTCCCCAGCGACTGGCCCTGCGCCGGCACCACGGGGTACGACGCTCTGCTGCGCGTCGGCGGCCTGTTCGTCGACCCCGCCGGCGCGGCGCCGCTCGCAGCGCTGCACTCCGAGCTGACCGGTGCACCGGCCGACTTCGGGCCGGTGGTGGAGGAGGCGAAGCGCGAGATCGTCCAGCACGGGCAGTACGCGGAGGTGCATCGGCTGGTCGAGTTGCTGGCGCGCATCTGTCAGGACGACGTCCGGCTGCGGGATCACACCAGGCGGGCGTTCCACGAGGTCGTGGCCGAGCTGCTGGTCCAGTTCGATGTCTACCGCGCGTACGTCGTGCCTGGGGAGGAGCCGTCGCCTACGGCAGTCGCTGCGTTGGAGCGGGCGGCGGACAAGGCGCGGGCGAATCTCGCCGAGGACCGGCACGCGACGCTGGACGTCGTACTGCATCTGCTGCTCGGGCGGGAGACGAGCACGATCGACGAGCAGGCGCGAGCCGAGCTGATTGTGCGCTTCCAGCAGACCTGTGGACCGGTGATGGCGAAGGGGGTCGAGGACACCGCGTTCTACCGGTGGCTGCGGCTCACGTCGCTGAACGAGGTCGGTGGCGACCCGGAGCACTTCGGTGTCACGCCGGAGGAGTTCCACGCGTACTCGACCCAGCTGAACAAGCACTGGCCGAAGACGATGACCACGCTGTCAACGCACGACACCAAGCGGTCGGAGGACGTCCGGGCCCGGCTCGGAGTGCTGTCCGAGCAGCCCGCGGCGTGGTCCGAGGCGGTCCGGGAGTGGCGTCGGCTGTCGGAGGACCACCGGACTCCCGCGCTGGACGGCAGCACGGAGTACCTGTTCTGGCAGACGCTCTTCGGCAGCTGGGACGACGGACCGCTCGCCGAGGACCGTCTGCAGGCCTATCTGCTGAAGGCGATCCGTGAAGCGAAGCGGCACACGTCCTGGACCTCGCCGGACGACGAGTACGAGCAGACCGTCGCCGCCTTCGCCACTGCAGTGCTGAACGATGACAACGTGCTCACCGCGGTACGCCGCTTTGCGGACGAGCAGACCGAGTACGTCCGGGCGGCGACGCTCGGTCAGAAGCTGGTGCAGCTGACGATGCCCGGCGTACCGGATGTCTATCAAGGCACCGAGTTGGTGGACCTGTCCCTCGTCGACCCGGACAACCGGCGACCAGTGGACTACAAGGACCGCGTGGCGCGGCTGCAACGTCTGGACTCAGGGGGCAAGCCGGAGGACCTGTCCGACGAGAAGCTGCTCGTCACGTCGCGGGCGATCCGCCTCCGCCGGCAGTACCCGGACGCGTTCGGGGGCAGCTACGCGCCGCTTCCGACGTCCAACGGACACGCGGTCGCGTTTGCTCGTGGCGACGCTGTCATCACCGTGGCGACCAGACTGCCGGCCGCACTGCGGCGTCTGGGCGGCTGGGGTGAGAGCACCGTCGTACTGCCGACCGGCCACTGGAAGAACGTGCTGACCGGCCGTGAGGTCGGCAGCGGCGCGGCGCGGATCGACGAGCTGCTGAGCGACCTGCCCGTCGCCTTGCTGGTCAGGAGCTGAGACTCGTGCACACCTTCCGCGTCTGGGTGCCCAAGGCAACCAACGTCGACCTGGTCCTGCGCGACGGCGTGCTGCCGATGCGCTGGGCCGACGACGGCTGGTGGGAGCGCGAGGTGGTCGAGGCGCACCACGGCACCGACTACGCGTACTCAGTCGACGGCGGCGACCCGCTGCCCGACCCACGCAGCCCGTGGCAGCCCGACGGTGTACACGGGTTCAGCCGGGTCTTCGAGGCGGACCGCTTCGAATGGAGTGACGACAGCTGGACCGGTCGCGACGTCCACGGCTCGGTGTTCTACGAGCTGCATCTGGGCACGTTCACGCTCGAAGGAACGCTGGACGCCGCCGCGGAGCACTTGGACTACTTGGCGGTGCTGGGCGTGGAGGTGGTCTCCCTCCTCCCGGTCGCCGCGTTTCCCGGCGTACACGGCTGGGGGTACGACGGTGTGGACCTCTACGCCGTCCATCACCCGTACGGCGGTCCGGAAGCACTGCAGCGGTTCGTCGACCGGTGTCACGATGCCGGACTGGCCGTTTGTCTCGACGTGGTCTACAACCACCTCGGTCCGAGCGGCAACTACCTCGCGAGCTTCGGTCCGTACTTCACCGACCGGCACTCGACCCCGTGGGGTCCGGCGGTCAACCTCGACGACACGGGCAGCACCGAGGTACGTCGGTGGATCTGCGACAACGCACTGCGCTGGTTCCGCGACTTCCACATCGACGTACTGCGACTGGACGCCGTGCACGCACTGGTCGACGACAGCCCGACGCATCTCCTCCAGCAGCTCTCGACCGAGACCGCGGCGCTGTCGCGAGAGCTCGGCCGGCCGCTGGGGCTGGTCGCCGAGTCCGACCTGAACGACCCGCGCACCGTGGAGCCGGTGTCCGCGGGCGGGATGGGGATGACGGCGCAGTGGAGCGACGACTTCCACCACGCGCTGCACTCACTCCTGACCGGCGAACGGTTCGGGTACTACGTGGACTTCGGCGACCCGGCCGTCTTCGCGAAGACGCTGACCCGGGTGTTCCTGCACGACGGGACGTACTCGACCTTCCGCGGCAAGGACTGGGGACGACCGGTCGACCCGCGCAAGCACCGGGGTGGTGAGTTCCTCGCCTACACGTCGAACCACGACCAGATCGGCAACCGCGCGCTTGGCGACCGGCCGGCGCTGACACCCGGCCAGCTCGCGATCGGCGCGGCGCTGGTGCTCACCTCGCCGTACACGCCGATGTTGTTCATGGGTGAGGAATGGGGCGCCTCGACACCGTGGCGGTTCTTCACCGACTTCGACGAGCCGGCGCTGGCGGACGCGGTGCGGACCGGGCGGCGGCGGGAGTTCGCGGAGTTCGGGTGGGACGCTGACGAGATTCCGGACCCGCAGGACCCGGAGACCTGGCGCAGCTCGGTGCTGGACTGGTCCGAGCTGGACGACGCGCCGCACCACGAGCTGCTGGGTTGGTACCGGCACCTGCTCACCTTCCGCGCCCGGATGCCGGAGCTGCGCGACGACCGGCTGGAATCCGTCGGGATCTCCTACGATCCGGCCGGGCGCTGGCTGGTGGTGGCGCGCGGCAGCCTGCGCGTGGTCGCGAATCTGGCGGCCGAGCCCGCCGTGGTGCCGGTCGCCGAGGACCCGGAGTACCTGGTGATGGCGTTCGGCACCGCCGAGGTGACGGTCGACGGTGTGCGGTTGCCCGGTCACGGTGTCGCGATCGTTTCCGTCTGAGAATTTCCAAGACGGCACATTTGTGGACCAAACCAACAGAACTTGGCGTTGAACCCTGTTGATCCGTGGTGATTTCCGGAATTGCTTGTCTGCGGGGGTTGTCGTGGACGACCGTTGTTGAGCCAGCAGGGGACCGGGGGGATCGACGGGAGGGTCGAATGACAGTCGGAGGCGTCGACACTTACTACGACTACGAAGAAAAGCAGTGGAAGAGTCGGAGGCTGGGTGGCGGGCCGATCCGCCGCGGCCCGGTCTGCCCGGCCCCACGCGCCGCGGACCACGCGGTGCACGACACGAACCATGAGCGCCGCCCGTCCGCGGCCGCGACCACGCCACACCGGACCACGCGCTGACCTGACGACACACCGGTGGCAGGGCCCGCCAGACCAGGCCACCGCCGGCGCGCGCACAAGCCGCCAGCTCAGGGGGCATCCCCTGAGCTGGCGGCTTTGCGCTGTGGATTCCCCACCGGATGGACCACGACTGAGTACTCTCGCTCAGTGCAGTCCGGCGTAGACCTGGGGAGAACTGAGTGAGCGCGACGATTCCGCCCGGCGAGGCGTACCGGCTGGTGGCGGACAACCTGGCGACGGTGATCCACGGCAAGCCCGAGGTGATCCGGCTGGCGCTGACCGCGCTGTTCGCCGAGGGCCACCTGCTGATCGAGGACGTCCCGGGGCTCGGCAAGACCACGCTCGCGCGGTGCATCGCGCGCAGCATCGACGCCGGCTGGAACCGGATCCAGTTCACCCCGGACCTGCTGCCCGGTGACATCACCGGCGTGACGGTCTATCACCAGGGCACCGAGTCGTTCGAGTTCCACCCGGGCGGGATCTTCGCCAACGTGGTGGTCGCCGACGAGATCAACCGCGGTACGCCGAAGACGCAGTCGGCGCTGCTCGAGGTGATGGCCGAGCGCCGCGTCACGGTCGACTCGAACACCCGCGCCGTACCGGACCCGTTCCTGGTCATCGGCACCCAGAACCCGATCGAGATGGAGGGCACCTACCGGTTGCCCGAGGCCCAGCTCGACCGGTTCCTGATGCGGATCGAGATCGGGTATCCGGACCACGACGCCGAGGTCCGGATCGTGCTTGGTGACACCGGCCGCGTCGGCCCGGACTCGCTGAGCCCGGTGATCGACGTGCCGGCGCTGCGGAACGCGATCGCCGCCGTCCGGTCGGTACACGTGGACCCGGCGATCAGCTCGTACGCCGTGAAGCTCGCCGCCGCGACGCGGGAGCACACCGCGGTCCGGTACGGCGCCAGCCCGCGGGGCAGCATCGCCCTGGTCCGGGCGGCCCGCGCGTTCGCGGCGACCGACGGCCGGGCTTTCACCACCCCGGACGACGTCAAGCAGGTCGCCCACCCGGTCCTCGCCCACCGGCTGGTGCTGACACCGGACGCGGAGCTGAGTCAGCGGCCGCCGTCCTCTGTCGTCGACGAGGTGCTGGCCGCGGTGGCGGCGCCGACGGCCGGTTCGACCGCGAGCTGATCATCGGGACAGGACGGGCCGGGGCCGGGAGCGAGGTAGTCTCCGGCTCGCATAGAGTGACGCTTGTCTCGACAGGAAGGATCCGCTCGATGGCCGACGCAGACAAGCAGGAGACGTCGAACACGCCGTACTTCGACACCAGCAAGCCGAGTATCGCGCGGACGTACGACTACCTGCTCGGAGGCAAGGACAACTTCGCCGTCGACCGCACCTTCGGTGACCGGTTCATCAACGAGCTTCCTGGCTCGCCGGTGATCGCCCACGACAACCGCGGTGCGCTGATCCGCGCGGTCCGCGAGATCGTCACGAACACACCGGTCCGGCAGTTCATCGACCTCGGCAGCGGCCTGCCGACGGCCGACAACGTGCACCAGGTCACCCAGCGATACGCGCCGGACGCGAAGGTCGTGTACGTCGACAACGACCCGATCGTGCTCGCCCACGGCCGCGCGCTGCTCGCCGAGAACGACAACACCACGGTGATCCAGGCCGACCTGCGGGAGCCGAAGGCGATCGTCGAGCACGCGGACACCATCCGGCTGATCGACTTCTCGCAGCCGGTCGGCGTGATCTTCAGCGCCGTGCTGCACCACGTCAACGACGATGAGGACCCGGCCTCGATCGTGCGCTTCTGGTACGACCGGATCGCGCCCGGCAGCCACGTCTTCATCAGCCACTTCCGCAGCGAGAACGACCCCCGCAGCCAGGACCTCGAGCAGGTCCTGCAGGGTTCCCTGGGCCGCGGCCGCTGGCGCACCGACGAGCAGATCCTGGCGCTGTTCGGCGACGGCTTCACCGTCCTCGAGCCCGGCCTGGTCCCCGCGGTGGAGTGGCGCAACGACGACGCCCCGGACGACCTCACCGACTACCAGCGGCTGATCACCGCGGTCCTCGCCGTCAAGAACTGAGCGCGCCGCCGGGCTCGAACAGTTCCCAGTGGCCTTCGGAGACGACCTCGAGCTTTCCGTCGGCCACCGTGATCGCGGTGGCGTCGTCGACCCCGTACGCCGGGACCGGGACGCCTTCGGCCCACGTCGCCACGTTGGCGACCCAGGTGTCCTCCATGTTGGGGTGGTCCAGGTGCGGGTACAGCGCGATGTCGATCAGGCCGAGCGGGGTCTCGCTGCCGGAGGTCGGCACCGGCCGGTCGTTGTAGTTCTCGCCGAAGCTTGCGGTGACCGCCATGCTGCCGGCGCTCACTCCGACGTACACCATCTCGCTGGGTAGCGTGGGCAGCAGGTCTGCGAAGCCGGACTCGCGCATCCAGTGGCACAGGTACATCGGGTCGCCGCCGCCGACCAGCAGCACGTCGGTCTCCTGGAGCTGCGGAACCCAGTTCTCCTTGGGGAGTCCGGGGAGCGCGGTGAGTTCGAGAACCCCCACGGACTTCCAGCCCAGACCGACCATCGGACCGCCACCGGTCCCGCTGATCAGGCGGTAGGCGATGCCCGGGCCCTCGGGGAAGTAGTACGCGGCGGTGGGGATGCAGAGCGCCGTACACTCCTCGATCGGTTTGTCGAGCAGGGCGACGAGCGCGCTGTGGATGCTCGGATTTCTGACGCCCGAAGAGGTGAGAAGGTACTTCACGGCAGGCCTCCCATGATCGTTGCGGGCCACGCTATCCCTGAAAGCCCTCCCAGGTGCGGAAAGCGAACTGCGCGGTCTTCGAGTTTCCGTTTGGCTGGGTGATTGTTGCCTTGGGACCGAGGGTGAAGCCGCTGCGGCGGAAGCGCTCGATCGCGCGCGTGTTCCGTACGTCGGGCTCGACCACGATCCGGGGGTTTCCGAGGTGCTCGAACACAAACCGCGCGAGCACCTCCACCAGATGCCCGGTGAACCCCGAACGCGCCTCCCCGGGCGCGATCAGCAGATGCACCCCGATGTCCCCGGCCTGGATCTCGTACGCCGCCCCCGCGGGATCCGCCTGCGGATCGTACGTCTGCAGCAACGCAACCGGCACCCCGTCCAGCCGAACGACGTACACGTGATGCGTCGGCACCGAATCCAGGAACCGGTACGTCGCAGCGACCTCCGCCCGCGACAACTCCTGCAGACCCCAGAACAAAGCCCGCTCGGCCGTCACCCACTCGAAGATCAGGTCGAGGTCACGCTCCGGGTCAGCCTCCGCGATCTCGACCGCACCGAAGTCGTCGACGGTGACCTTGTACGTCCGGTCCTCGCGTACCGTCTCGCCGCTCACCGGGACCAGCGCCCCGCGCAACCAGTGCGGAAGCTGATCGTGGTGATGCGGGTCGCCGAGTACGCCGGATGCGCCGAGCGGCACCACCCACCGACTGGCCGAGCGGTCGGCGAGATCCCACGCATAGCGGGCCGCGGACGCGCGGACACACACGTCGGTCAGCCCCGGGAGGCTAGAGGTGGACATCACGCAATGGTGATCGCCGGACAGCCCGAGGTCGTACGGCTCCTCGCCCGGCGCGAACACCGGACCCCGCAGCGCATGCAACGGAGCGAGCTGATGGGTCTCACCCCACGGCGGGCGCGGCTTCCGGGCGGCGACCTCCTCGAGTGCCTCCCGGGCGAGCCAACGCACGTTGATGTCCGGGAGAAGGTCGATGGACAGCAGGTTCTCCAGCGCGAAGGAGACATGCGTCAGCGGGTCCATCCACGGCGCGAAGATCTCCGCGACCTCGGCGTTCTCGAGGTTCGTGAAGTGGTCGGTGAGCCGCGACACGAGCGCCTTGCGAAGAGCGGCGTACGACGAGGCCGTCGTGCTCGTGGCGTCCATGCGCCGGTCCCAGGCGAGCAACTCGGTGCGGAGGGCAACGGCCGCAGGGGACAGGTCGGCAAGGTCGAGGAGGTCGAGGATGGAGCCGGCCGAACCGAGGTACGTGTCGGTGTGGATGGCCGGCATCTCGTCGACCGCCCAGTCGTCCCGAGCGTTCACGAGTTCGCGGATCCGGCTGGAACGGTGCGGCGCTGCGAACTCGACACCCAACGGCGCGGCGAGTTCGCGAGCATTGGCCATCACCGCAGGACCGTCGACCTCCGTCCGCGGCATCTCGTGCCAACCATCCCATTGGTACTTCGGATCCCACGCGGGCACCACGCGCAGCATGTTCTCCCGCTCCCGACGCGGAACGACCCCCGCGGTCCGATGCAGCAGTCCACCCTCGGTATCCGCAGCCAGCACGACATTCACCGGCTCGACCCAGTCGTCGAACGCCGCGTCGACATCGGCCACAGTGGTTGCCCGCAGCAAGTTCCCGAGCGCCTGAAACCCCAGCCGGCCGGTCACTCGCGGCGGGTAGCGCAGCGAGATCGCCCCGGAGGTGGTCTGCATGATCACCGGACCCCGATCGGTCTCGATCACCTCGACCGTGATCGGGTCGGCGTCGGCCACTTCCACCACCTCGGTGTGATGGGTGGCCGGCTTCCAGCCGTCCGGGCCGAGCGCCGTGACGCCGTCCGCAGTACGCCGCAGCTGTTCCGCGTAAAGATCCTGATAGTCGGCCATCGCGTTCGTGATCGACCACGCGACAGTTCCGGTGTGCCCGAAATGCGCGAGGCCGGGGACGCCAGGGACCGCCAGACCAAGCACGTCGTACTCGGGACACGTGAGCCGGATCTGCTGATAAACGCCGGGGCTCTCGACGTAGCGGTGCGGGTCGCCGGCGACGATCGGCTGCCCCGTCGCGGTGTGCGACCCCGGGATCATCCACCCGTTGCTCCCGGCACCATGTGGACCCTCGGACGTGAAGAGCTCGAGCGCCTCGTCCCCGAGGTGTTCCGCGACATGCGTCCGCCATAGCTTGCCCGGGAACCCGGCGAACAGCACGTGCACCGCCAGCCAGATCCCGAGCGGCGCCCACGGCTCCCACTCCTCCGGCGTCAGCCCGGTCTGCGCGAACTCCGGCGCCCGAGCCGCCCCACCCGGCAGCCCGTGATTCACACCCTCGACGTACGCCGTCACCCACTCGCGCGTGTCGCCGTCGAGCGCCTCGAAGCACCGCCGAGCCGTGTCCGCCAAACGGGCCTGGCGCGCGAAGACGTCCCACGCCGCGGCCTCGGTCCCGAGGAAGGCGGCGCTCGTCCCGAGGTACCGGCGGCGCTCCAACTCGATCTGCCAGGCCCGGTCCCGCGCGGCGTTCACGCCCTGCAGGTACACCAGCGCGAGCGGATCCCCGGCCTCCAGGTGCGGTACGCCGTACGTGTCCCGGAACACCCTCGCGTTCACTACGACTCCTCGTTTAAATTAGGTTAGGCTGCGCTAACTTACGCAGCAGCAATCCGCCCACGCAAGAGCAATTCTCGCTGGAGGTCCATCGTGAGGCATGGCTGGGAAGGCGTCGTCCTCAAGTTGTTCCGGGCGAAGGATTTCGCCTTCACCGTGACCGGTGCCGAGCAGGTCACGGAGCGCTACCGCCGGGTGCACTTCACCGACGGCGGCCTGCTCGAGGCGATCGGGGTGCACCCGACGATGTGGGTGCGGCTGTGGTTCGACAACGCCGGCAAGCCGCACCAGCGCGCGTACACGCTGGTCGATCCCGACGCCACGGCCGGGACGTTCAGTCTGGAGTTCGCGCTACACGACGGCTGCGCGAGCGACTGGTCCCGCAAGGCTCAGCCGGGCGACACGATCGAGGCGACGGTGCAGGGCACCGGGTTCGACGTACCCGATCCGCTGCCGCCGCGGATGCTGGTGATCGGCGATCCGGCCTCGCTGCCGGCGATCAACTCGCTGCTGGCCGTCGCGCCGAAGTTGCCGGCCACGATCTGGTTCGAGACCACGCACGACGGCGATCAGGACCTGCCGTTCCGGATCGACCCGGAGCATCACGAGCTGCGCACGATCCCGCGGCCGGAGATGGTCGCGACCGCGAAGGCCGGGCTCCGCGAGCTCATCGGCCCCGACAGTTTCGTCTGGATCGCCTGTGACACCGCGACCACGCGCGCGCTCACGGCGTACGTGCTGAAGGATCTCGCCGTCCCGAAGCATCGCGTGAAGTCCCTCGGGTACTGGAAGGCCGCGTAATCTGGCGGCCGTGATCACCTCGCTCGACGTCACCGACCGCGCGCTCGCCGAGCGGCTGCTCGCGATCCAGCACGCCGCGTACGCCGTGGAGGCCGAACTGATCGGTTTCGACGGCATCCCGCCGCTCCAGGAAAACCTTGACGGCCTGATGTCGAGCAGCGAACACTGGCTCGGCCGGTACGACGGAACGCTGCTCGTCGGCGCGGTCGCGTACGAGTTCCCGGACGACCGCACCGTCGAGATCTCCCGCCTGATCGTCGACCCCGCGCACGGCCGCCGCGGTCACGGGCGCGCGCTCCTCGACGAGCTCGACCGCATCGAACCGCGACCGGTCAGCCTGGTCTCCACCGGCGCGGTCAACACCCCGGCCACCGCTCTCTACAAGTCCCGCGGCTACGCCGAGGTCTCACACACCACGATCGCCCCCGGAGTCGACGTCACTCACTTCCAGCGCCGGCGCTGACGGCCGTGCCGGCGTGGCGATCCAGCCAGTCCGGCCAGGGCCGGAGTTCGCCGGCAGCGTCTGCGAGCGCGACCAGGACGTCTGCCGTCGTGCCCCGTTTCTCCGGTTGCTCGGCCAGCAGCTGCTCGATGACGGGGAGCAAGGGGGACGCCGGAATCTCGACTCCCTCCGCGAGCGGGACGCCGGTCACCGCCTCGGCGAGGATCATGCCGAGTCCGAAGAGATCCATCGCGGCCGAGACCGGTTCGCACGCCTCCTGCTCCGGCGCGGCGTAGCCCGCCGTACCGACCGGATGCCCTTTCCGTTGGGTGGCGCCGATGCGCCGCGCGGTTCCGAAGTCGATCAGGATCGGACGGGCGTCGCGGAGTACGACGTTCTCCGGCTTGAGGTCGAGGTGCGCGAGTCCCCGTTGATGCAATGAGGCGACAGCCGGGAGCAGTTGGGAGCCCAGTACGGCGGCCTCCGCCACGGTGAGTGCGCCGGTTTCCTCGAGTTCCTCGTCGAGCGCCGGACCGTCGACGTACTCCATCACGATGTGCGGCACGGGTGCGGTGGTGCCGTCGGCCAGCAGGCGTGGCAGTGCGGGGTGTGGATTGCTCGTCAGTGCAGCGGTTTCCCGGCGCAGCGTGCGGACCGCGCGCGGGTGGCGGATCTGATGCGGGCGAGCGAGCTTCAGTACTGCTGGGCTCCAGAGCTCCGGGTTCCAGACGAGCCAGGTCTCACACCTCGTCCCGACGCCGAGGCGTTCGATGGCGAGGTTCCGGCCAGGCAGCTCGGAACCTTCCTCGAAGTCCCAGATCGCCAAGCCGTCGTCCGGGTCCAACAACTGCTCCATGCATCCTCCTAGGGCGAGCGTGTGCTGCCGTGGGGGGGGGGGGGGGGGCCCCCGCCCCCCCCCCCCCCCGCCACCCGCCCCCCGCCCGACGCACCCACACACACCCCCGCCCCCGGCGACGCACGGGGCCGGCCGGGGGCAGAGGGACGTCGGTG